>CAVJQR010000169.1:0-6341 GCA_963651605.1 Agathobaculum sp. | reverse complement strand
TTCCACTTGACGAACCTCTTCTACAAACCATGCATTGCCGTTTGCATACGGATTAACCAATGGTGGTTGCTCCGGGCTGTAAATAATATAACGTGTATTCAACATGTTTAATGTCGGAGAAGTGGCAAAAACAGGCAGGAAGCTGGCGATGCTTTGGGCATTTTTAAACGTACCCATGATCGCTGTCAGTTCACCATTCAGACGATGCTCGATCAATTCATTGTAACGACGCAACTTGGCGGCATGATAACCTCCAATGGAATGATGGAAATAAGAAGTTTGAGTCTCTTGGAAAGGATTGTTCAAGTTGACAACACGGTAACTTCCCTTGTCTTTTAAAATCTCTTGATCGGCTAATGATTCAGTGTATACATTCTGTATTTCTTTCTTCGGACAGAAACTTCCATCGTTCAGATAACGTTTGTCGATGCCCCACAAATCCACCAAGATGAGTAGCGCCATGCCTATACTTGTCCACAATGCTGCACTTTTTTTGTTTTTTGCAACATAATACCCGGCCACTAATGCAGCCCCTAAAAGAATAAATATTAATGAACGAAGAGCATCTGAGGAAGCCAACGAAGCGCGGTCCATCAACAAAGCGTTATAGAATTGATCGGCCAATTGATATTGTGCGTCATATGAAGAGTGAAAATCAAGTAACAAGGTCGGCATCAACCATACAATCAAGCAAAGACCTGCGGTAATAACTAACGAACCAATGAATCCTCGCTTGAATATTTTGGTGTCGATTGGGTTGTTGAACAGTTCAATCAATCCCCATATACCAATAATTGGAGCCACCATATTAGGTATAACCAATGCCATTTCGACGGTGCGGAACTTGTTATACATCGGCAAATAGTGGAACATGAAGTTGTTGAATCCGTCCAAATTCCGCCCAAAAGCCAGCAAGGTCATGAAACATGCTCCGGCAAAGAGCCACCATTTCATAGGATTCTTAATCAAAAACATGCCGAAAACAAAGAGGAAGCAGACGATTGCGCCGAAATAAACAGGCCCCGACGTAAATACTTTATCGCCCCAATAGGTGGGAGCTTGGATATCTTTCCCAAGTTGGGCGCCGGCAGCTTTGACAGTCTTGTAGAACTCTGAATCTTGTCCTAACTTTCCACCAGAAGCTCCTCCATAAGCATTTGGAATCAATGTGGTCAATAACTCCGCTTTTCCATAGCTCCAAGCAAAAGCATAATCCTTATCCAATCCTGACGATTTCTTCTCCACAACACCTGCGGCATTGGGCTTCGGTGTTAATTCTGAGGCTCCACGAATGGAATGTTGGCTTAATTCCCAGTTGCTATACAACCCTTTTGCTCCAGGCAAGACCGCCATGATCGCACAAACCACCATGATCGCGGTTACTTTTCCCAATTCTGCAAATTCTTTGTTTTTGATTTTCGCTACCAAATAACCCAAATAGACGAATAAACAAAGGATGAACAAGTAATAAGTAATTTGGATATGGTTGTTTCCTATAGATAATGCTACTCCTAATAGGAATATAACAGCTCCCCATAAGTATTTTCGCTTGAATAACAACGCCATGCCGGCCAATGTCACCGGCATGTATCCGATTACATAACCCTTAACAATATGCCCGGCTTCAATGATGATTACGTTATAGGACGCCAAGGCAAAAGCAAATGCTCCGGCCAAAGCCAACCACCAACTGGCTCCCATCACACACATCAGTAGGTAAAAAGAGACCAAACCGACAAAGATCATGGAGGCATCCGAATAACTTAAAGACTTAAACACCTTATCAACAACAGAGTATTGCGGAAGATTCGGTGCCGGATTCCCGTAGCCGGCTACGTAAGGCATACCTCCAAACATAGCGTCCGACCATGCACTAAACTCACCAGGAGCAGCTGTTTTCTCAAAATCTTTCATTTGGCTCTGCCCCATTCCGGTCGCTTTGATATCATCCCCTTGACGGAGTACCTTTCCGTCCAAAACAGACGGAGAGAAATAAGCTATCGTTGCGATCAACAACACCAATATCGCGACGATATGCTTCATCCATTTTTTTAGTAATTGCAACATCTATATCAAATTTAAATTATTCTTATTGTATCACATACAGCAGTTTTTCAAACGCGTCCCTTGAACCATTTCGCATAATAGAAGCGGAGAGCAAACCAGCCGTGCAGGATAATGGTCGCAAATTTACCATAATATTTACACATTACCTCATACCTTTCTTTCAAAGAGGCTTTTCGTTGTTGGGTGCTCAGTCCCTCTTCCAAATAGTTCGAGAGTATCATCTTCGTATTGTATATGCTTTTCGCTTGTTTCAGGCAACGAATACACCAATCGTAGTCGGCGCTTAACCGATATTGTAAGTCATATTCCGGGGCTATTGTGCGCTTCGCAATAAACGATTGATGGCAGACCAGCATCCCCATTCGGAAACTTTTCCATGACAACTGCTTAGGGGCCTTCAGACGTCGCATGCCCAATGGCTTCCCTTCTGCATCAACTATTGAAGTTTCGCCATAGATTACATCAGGTAACGAGGAGCGTTTCCCAATCTTCATGGCTATTCGTTGAACTGTTGCCGCCGATTGTAGTGTGTCACCTGCATTGATAAACCAAACGTAGTCGCCTGTCGCCTGCTTTAATCCTTTGTTCATGGCATCGTACAGCCCTTTGTCCGGCTCACTTATCCAATAGGCGATGCCTGGAGCATACTGTTTGATGATATCTACTGTGCCATCTTTTGAGCCTCCGTCTATAATCAAATATTCAATGTTCGGATACGACTGACTCAATATACTGACAACTGTTCGCTCTAACCATCGAGCGGCGTTGTAAGTGATCGTGATAATGGTAAATTTAGGGGAGTTATCCATATAATTATCTCTTATCAATCTAAAAAATCATCTATATGATAGCGAGGTCGTTGCTTCACTTCCAAATAGATTTTACCAATATATTCACCTGTTATTCCGATAGCTATCAATATCAAGCTACCCAAAAACCAGACAGAAATCATCAATGAGGCCCAACCGGCTACCGCCTCGCCTCCAAACCAAGCATACAATGTATAGCCGATAGCTATGAGACTGCAAAACAAAAACAAAAAGCCCAACGTGGCTATCAACCGTAATGGACGGACAGAAAATGAAGTAATCCCTTCAATAGCAAAGTTAAACATCCGATGAAAAGAATACTTCGACTTGCCCTTGTTCCGTTCGTTTCGGTCGTAATAGACGGACGATGAGCGGAAGCCCAACTGTGGAATGATTCCCCGCAAGAAAAGGTTTCTCTCCGAATACCGCTGCAATTGCTGAACAGCACGTCTGCTCATCAGTCGGAAGTCGGCATGATTGTATACTGTCTTCGCCCCTAACAGCGTCATGCTTCGGTAAAACATTTCAGCTGTAGTTCGTTTGAAGAAGGAATCTTTCTTACGGGAGCGACGAATACCGTATACAATGTCGCACCCTTGTCCGTAGGCGTCCAACATTTCCTCGATCACAGCAATTTCATCTTGCAAATCGGCATCAATCGAAATAAACACATCCGCCAATTTTCGAGCTTGCATCAGTCCTGCCATCAGCGCATTCTGCTGGCCGCAATTGGCAGATAGGCTCAAGCCTTTTACCCATGAATTCTGTTCATGCAACCGACAAATCACATTCCATGTATCATCATCACTTCCATCATTCACGAACAAAATGAAACTGTCGGCCGTCACTTTGCCTTTATTCGCCAAGTTTTGCATCAACCCGACCAATGTCTGGGCTGTTTCTTCCAATATTTGTTCTTCATTGAAGCAAGGGACAATAATAGCCAAACGTGATGATATCATATATTGCTTTATCTTTTTCAATCAGACAAATATAACGAATTGTTTTTTCATCGCGTCAGTACCTCGCGATATAATTCCATATATTGCTCCGATACCACCTTCTCTGCGTAGGTGGACCGCACTTTTTCTACACATGCCATTGCAATAGTTGCACGATCAGGCCTTTCCAATACCCAATCGATACCTTTTGCCAAGTCCGTTTCATCCTTATAATGGGCCACATATCCGTTTTGAAGATGGTCAATCATCTCGGGAATCCCTCCTGTTGCAAAGCCGACGCAAGGTGTTCCGCAAGCCATTGCTTCCATAATCATATTGGGCAGATTCTCGTCCAATGAAGAGGTGACGAACATATCAACGGCATTGTACAAAGATACTATTTTTGTTTCATCTGTCAAATAGCCGAGCGAATGAATCGGCACGGGAATCTGCTCTTGAATTTCATGTTTGACTTGTCCGAACACAACCAGTTCGACGGAATGAGACAACAAGGGTAGAGCCTGCAACAGATAGGCAACTCCTTTTCGTTCGTCGGTTACATTGAGTGCGCCAAAAAGGAGCAACTGTTTCTCTTTGGGTAAGCCGAGGGCCTCTCTGCAAGCCATTTTGTCGAGCGGGCGGAAACAGGTCATGTCTATCGGATTCGGAATGTTCACTACTCGTTTGGCTTTTGTCAGAGCACTCTGCCGAGCCAAATTTGTCAGCCAACGACTGCATCCGACGAAACTCATGAGTGCCTCTTCATAAATCGCCTTCTTTTTGCGAAATATTCGTGTAGAAAGATCTGATTCATCGCCATGATTCTGTAAAAAGAAGCACCCTTTGCATAGCGTTTGATAGGAAGTGCATTCTCGCGGATTGTGGCAAATGCCCGTACACGGCCACGTGTCGTGCATCGTCCATACGATAGGTTTCGCCAAAGATGTCAATTGTTCGAGGTTTTTCAAAGAAAGAAACCCTTGGTTGATCCAATGCAAATGCACTATATCTGCTTCCTTTATCCAAGGGTGGCGACTGATATCCGTACCCGTGTTGGCAATCGATACCCGAAACAGATCGGAACGATTGCGATGATTGCAAAGAAAGATTATCAGTCGCTCCCAATAAAAGCGGAAATGGTCCAAACGTCGTTGCCAGACATTGCGTTCAACCGATTCAATACCCTCCGTCTCTTGCTCTTTGTGCAGTACCAACATGCGAGCATCCACCCCCTGTTTACGCAAAGCCTTGAGCAAACGGACAGCCGCCACAGCGGCCCCGCCCGTTCGAGAAGAGGTGTTGACCAATACAATCTTCATGGCTTTTGTCTCCTTTGAACCGTTCATTTGTCTATTTCGTTTCAACGATTTATCTGAAAAGGATCTTGCTTGACGTATATCTTGTAGTCTTTGATTGCGCCCGGCACCTCACTTTCCATTCTTGGTAAATATTGAATACCGCTAACTTGCTTCATGCTTCCCAAATCGATCACCACCGTATGGGGGAAAGCATCGCCACGTTCCGTGCTCCAATAGGTTGATTCCTGCAAGTCAAACAACTTGTCGGCCGAACGATTTACGCGTGAAACATCCTCGCTGTCGGCATATTTGACTGTCCATGGCTCACGAGACAAACGATTCCCGTTCTCATCCAAGGCATATAATTCCGCAATGCAAGCCTGCTCTTTGCCATTGTGAGCGTTCAATGCCTCAATGCATAGATAACGGCCGGCTACCGGTTGGGCAAATTTCACCTCTTTCCAACCGTTTCCAGGGGCGAAACAGCCTTGGCATACGGGAGTCTCTTCTGTCAATGACAAGGTCTCTCCCTCCATGCGGTGCACCAATGGCTTCTGTACTTGCAATTGATCGAGCAATGGCTCGGCAAGCCCAGCTGAGTGAGCTTCGCGTGGCCCGATAATATCGAATACCAAGACCTCGTTCTCACCCTCTTTTAACCAACAACCTGGGATGTACAATGTCTGTTGTGGGCCGATTTCCCAAATGCGCCCCAGTCCTTTTCCGTTGACATAGACAAGTCCTTTGCCCCAAGTCTCGAAGTTCAAAAACGTATCGCCTGCTTTTTTGAGCGTGAAGGTGGCGCGATAGCATCCCGGCACCCGTTCTCCGTTGGCTTTCGACAAGGAAGAGACAGGCTGATAGTTCATGTTTTTGAAGAAATCATATTCCACACCCAGATTGAACACTTTCCAATTCTTCAGATCGCAAACAAAAGGATGCCCTTCAACGTCGAGCGTCAATGTCACATTCTGTGTGATGCCTTTGAAATCTTTGATGGCAATACCATAGTTGATACGTCCCATTGCCTCGACAAAAATATCCAACTGCGCCCCTTTGCGACAAGGGGGTAACACTAACCGGCGGTCGTCATTGCGGCGATCCATCGTGCCGACATATTGCCCGTCGAGATAGATTCGGGCGTAATCATGCACATCGTTGATGGTCAATGTCGTATTTGTTTTTATCTCAGGCAGAGTCGTGCGATATAGGATGCTTCCATATCC
>CAVJQR010000168.1:0-6356 GCA_963651605.1 Agathobaculum sp. | reverse complement strand
CGCTTCGATTTGGATCTGCCAGAATCGGATGATTATGTGACAGTTGCCGGCTTTATTTTGCACTTCTATCAGAAATTTCCGAAACTCAATGAAGAGATTAATTATGGAAAATATACATTCAGAATCGTGAAAGCAACCCCCACAAAAATTGAGTTAGTACGCTTGAAAGTGAATGAGAATTGAAAAAAATGGACGAAATAATGCTTCGATTCCTTTTTTTTCGTATCTTCGTGCTCTTAAAGTAGATAACTATAAAAGATAATATAAACTTTAAAATTGAATAAAGATAAATGGCTACGCTGGAGAAAATTAGAAGCAAAGCAGGACTACTGGTATTAGTAGTGGGATTAGCATTGTTCGCTTTTATCATTGGCGACTTCTTGAACTCAGGTTCAACGTATTTTAAACAATCACAAGAGCGCATTGCAAAGGTCAATGGACAAACGATCAGTATTCATGATTACCAGAATCTGGTAGATGAGATGGTGGAAATGTACAAAATGCAGACCGGACAAACAAGTTTCCCTGACGAATATATGGCTCAGATCCGCCAAAGTGTCTTCGACACGATGGTACAAGATATCGTATTGGGCGAGGCAACCGAAGAGGTTGGTATGGAAGTCAGCTCAGACGAGTTGTTCGATATGGTACAAGGTGAGAATATCTCTCCGCTGATTCAGCAGATGCCAATGTTCCAAAATCAGCAGACCGGTGCTTTTGACCGCAATGCTTTGCTGAATTTCTTGAAGGTAATTGATGACGATGCTATTGCTGCTGCTCCGGCTGAACAGCAAGATCAGTTGATTAAAGCAAAGAATTATTGGTTGTTTTGGGAAAAGAATATCAAGCGCCAACGTTTGGAACAGAAATACACTACGTTGATTGTAAAGGCTGTTGGGGCAAATAAATTGGAGGCTAAGGAATCTTTCGAGGAAAATGCCAAGAGTGCCGATATCGTTTATGCTATGCAAGCCTATGCAACTGTTCCTGATTCGACAATCGAGGTAAGCAACAGTGAGTTGAAAGCATTGTATGATCAGCGTAAAGAATTGTTCAAACAGAAAGAAACGAAGGTAGTTAAATATTTGGCAGTCGATATCCGTCCGAGCCAAGAAGACTACAAAGCTGTTGAGACTGAAATCGAATCCGTAAAAAATGAGTTGGCTAATTCTGACAAGGTGGCCGATATTGTGAATGAAAACTCCGAAATTCCGTATGTAGACGCCTTCTTTACAGACAAATCATTCGACAATGAAATGAAACAGTTTGCTACTACCGCCGAAGTAGGCACTGTTTATGGTCCTGTTTTCGCCAACGATAAATACAGATTGTTCAAGTTGGTCGACAAAACAACGGCTCCTGACTCAGTTAAAGTAAGTCATATCATGTTGGCAGGTAAGAGCGAAGCTGAAACGGCTGCTTTGGCCGACAGTCTGATGGGCGCAATCAAGGGCGGTGCTGATTTCGCCGAATTGGCAAAACAACACTCCGTTGATCAAGCAGCTCAAAATGGTGGTGAATTGGGTTGGTTTACTGAAGTTACAGCTTTGAGAGGAGTTAATGAAGAATTCAAGAACGCTATCTTCTCAACACCGGTTAATCAAGTAGTCATCGTGAAGTCCACTTATGGCACACACTTGGTAAAAGTAACAGAAAAGACCGCAAACGTTACAAAATACAAGATGGCCGATGTTGATATGACTGTCTCTCCAAGTTCTAAGACATACAGTGCAATCTACAACGAATTGAATGCTTTCATTTCAAAGAATCATGATATTGCCAAGTTGGATACTGCAGCAAAATCTGCCGGATACAATGTGATTTCTGATGTGCGGATCACTCCTGACAATCAGACTCTCGGTACTGTCAAGAGTTCTCGCCCGGTTGTTCGTTGGGCCTTCCAAAACAGCAACGGATCCATCTCTGAAATTTTCGAATGTGACGACAAGTTTGTGATTGCTGCTGTTGAAAAAAGTGCTCCTGCCGGTTACGCTCCATTGGATATGGTTGCCCAAGGTTTGAAAGCAGAGTTGGTTGCCAAGAAGAAAGGTGAGAAGATTGCTGCAGATTTGACAGCAAAGAATTTGTCAAGCATCGAGGCTTACGCTCAGGCAATGGGCTCTTCTGTAGATTCTGTCAAGTTCGTTTCATTCGGTACTCGCCGTATTTCAGGAGTAGGTGTTGAACCCAATTTGAATGCTGCCGTTTCTTTGGCTAAGGTTGACCAAGTAAGTGCGCCGGTTAAGGGTAACAACGGTGTATATGTATTCAAGGTTTGTGCCGAAAACAACGATGCTAAGCAATACAACGAGGAAGCAGAAATGCGTACCATCAATGCAAACAATGCCTATCGATTGTCCTATCAGACGATTCAGTCATTGGTTAATAAAGCAGATGTCGAAGACAATCGTATCCGCTTCTATTAATTAAGGATAACATTAAATCATCATAAGGGGGCCGTCTCGGATGTTAAAATCCGGTACGGCCCCCTTTCTTTTTTGCATATGCTGATAGCTATTTGTACTTTTGCAGATGGATAAATAGAATTTGATAGAATCTTATAATGGAAGAGTACAAGGAAATGACAACACGGGAGGTGTTGTTGTTAAGAAGAAAACTGGATTTACTTTTGCGAACTGGTAAATTGTTGATGGAAAGTGCTGCCGATACTAACCGAATCGACAGAAATATGAAGCGTGTAGCCGCCTTTTTGGGTATTCCGGAAGAGAAGCTTCATATCGATATTCGTTGGACAATGATCATGGTCAACGTCAGTGATGAGGCGCATTCTTTCTCTAAATTTCAGAAATGCGAGAAGCATGGCATTAACATGACCGTCATTTCGGAGGTGAGCAAATTGTCATGGCGGGCGATCGAGCAAGACTATTCATTGGACAAATATGAAGAAGATTTGGAACGGATCGCACACAAACCCCGTAACTTTACCCCTTTGTTGGTAGCTATTGGAGCAGGATTCGCCTGCGGTGGATTCTGTAAATTGTTCGGTTGCGATTGGATTGCATTTTTGTTCGCTTCATTTTGTGCTTTTGTTGGTTTTCGAACACGAGCGAGGTGTATAGAATTTGGGGTGAATGCGTATGTCAGCATGGCCATTGCAGCTTTTATCTCAACCTGTTTGGCCTATTTTTCTTCGTTTACGGGATTGTCCTCTTCCCCGTATCATCCGTTGTTGGCTTGTGCATTGTTTATCGTTCCCGGTGTTCCATTGATCAATTTTGTTGATGATATGCTGGACAATCACCTGTTGGTGGGTATGACACGTGCCGCAAATACGGCGATGATGATGGGTGCTATGGCTTTTGGTATAGCATTTGCCTTACGAATCTTGGTGATGAATGATGTCTTGATCGACCAACGTTTCTCCGAACTTAGCATGACGCCCCACGATTCCTATTGTATTTATGCCATTGCTGCGGCTATATCAGCTATGGGCTTTTCGATGATCTTCAACATACAGCGCCGTTTGTTGTGGGTAGTTGCTTTGGGAGGTATCATTGCTGTCTGTACACGTAATTTTGTCAATTTTGAACTGGGATACGGACCGGCGGTCGGTTCATTCATGGGAAGTTTCGTGGTAAGTCTGATTGCCGTGAAAGCTGTTCATTGGTTTCATGTCCCCAACCACGTATTGACCATTCCGTCAGTTATACCGATGATTCCCGGCGTATTGATGTATCGTGCACTGCTCTCGTTTATCAATATGCACGGAGTGGTCGGGGAGTTGACTACAGCCTTTTATAACGGCACCAACTCGGCGTTGATTATCCTGTGTATCTCGTTGGGTGTTGCCGTTCCTAACATCTTCGCTCGTCGCTATATTGCCAAAGATCGCCAGCGCCACTTGCAGGAAGAGTTGGCAAAACGCCGCGAACGTGGAAAATTCATTGAGTGGTAAGAGATAATTTGTTCGGCATGAAATGAATAATTTATGCCGAAGAATAAAAAAAATGATGCCCATGATTTTTGACAATGTTGGGCATCATTTTTTTGCTTATAGAAATAGTATAATCAGCATGTATTCTATTTTGTTGCGTGTAAATAGCGACCAATTAATCCACCTTCCATGTTTTTGCCGGTACAGTTGTCTGCTTTAACCAGAGTGACAGCTGAAGCAGAACACTCTAATACATGATCGTCTCTCTCTTCGCAGCCTACCACGTAACCTGCATCGCGGCCGGCAGTGATGGTAGTATTGGAAACGGAGCAATTCTTGACGTAGCCGTTAGTGATATAACCGGTAATACCACCAACTTTGTCACCGCAAAGATCGTTATCTTTGTGCGTTGCTTCGATGATTGAATGGGTTACTTTACAGTTTTCAATCGTTCCGTTTTCTGTATAGCCGGCAATTACACCGACGAAATGGTGAGCTTTGACTGAGGCTTTGTCTATGGTCAGATTTTTTACTGTGCCTTGCAACCAACCGAATAAACCATGACCGTTAGTTCCTTCCGTGTCGGAATCATCGTCAATTGTGAGGTTTTTGATAGTGTGTCCGTTGCCGTCGAATGTACCCTTGAACATTTTTTGTGTTTGGGTTTGCCCGACAGGAGTCCATTTCACCTTGCTAAGGTCAATATCATTCAAGAGCACTACCGTCTTTTGGTAATAGGAGTCAGTACCTTCATTCACCTTTTGGGCAAAAGCTACGAGATCTTCAGCCGTAGAAATAGGGTTGGAGTAAAACTGTATAATGCGAGAAACAGCTATTTCTTGTCCATTGTTGTCGATGAGTGTCACTTTCAGAATTGCCTTCGATCCCTCCGTGGCATCACTCTTGTTGATAGTGACCGTCGCTTTTCCCTCATTGATGTTCAGATCGGTGATCTCAACCACCTTCTGATCGGTTGTGGCCTTGGTGACAATATCCATATCAGTACCATCTTCGCTTTTCAGTTCTGCTATCAAAGCCTTGTAGTTTTCGGATGTCAAACCCGTGAAAACGAGTTGTAACTTGTTGCGAGTAGAGGTTACTACAAAGAGATCGCAACCATCTTCAAAGTCAATTGTTACCGTACTTGCGCGACGTGGAACAGAAAACTGTGTACCGTCGGCCAAGGTGAACGTTACGCTATTCGGATCACTTTTATAATCGACCTCTTTGAAAAAGGAGTCACCATTTTCTCCTTTCTCGCCCTTTTCTCCGGTTGCCTTGATAGTGTTGCCCTTTGTGTCTTTCATATCTGCCCATGTTTTGCCGCCATCGGTCGAGATTTGCCAGATATAGGAGTCGGAATTGATGCGGACTTGCGGGGCAATGGCATTGGATCCGCTATTCCCTTGGTCGCCCTTTTCGCCGGTTACGGGGAGTTTATAACCATTCTCGTCTTTCAGAGGAGTGCCGTTCACCGTCCAGTAATATATACCGTCCGTGTCTTTGTATGTACCGATGCTTGGAGTCGCTCCGTCTTTGCCGTTGGTTCCATTTTTTCCATGTTTGATCGTGATGGTTTTTCCGGTTTGGAAGGAGAGGGTGTAGCCCGTTTCTTCGCCATTTTCCACGATAGCGGTGATATCCGTAATGTGGTTCTTGTTCTCAAGGGCTGTGACCAAACTTTTCAATGACTGTATATCCGTATTGACGGATTGCTGCCATTCTTCCAAGGCGGTTACTCTGTTTTCCAAATTGTCGATGTCATTTCGCAATTCCGTGTCGTCATAGTCATCGCTGCATGAAGCAAAACCTAAGGTGCAGAAACAGATAAAAGTGTAAAAAAGTTTCTTCTTCAAAAATGAACTTGTGAGTGATTCTTTTTTCATATCAGAATTAATCAATGTCTTTCAGCTCCGCAAAGACCCTTAAAAAAACACCGAAGCGTGGAACTGCATGCCACGTCTTAAACTGGAGGTCCTGAGAAAACCTGTACGACAGATATGGGTATAGCAGCCCACGCTAAAGCGTGAGAACCACTATGCTCTCCTTGTCGTACTTTGAAATTTCTCAGGTTTCCAGTTTACAAGATAAGCATAACGCTTCTTTTAAAATTTTATTCTCTCAAAAAAACGAGGATACCTCCTCTTCATTTTCACCCCAATTCCGAATAGAGTTGACCTCTAAAGATCGGTTTGGGCTGAATGGTTTCCGATAACAAAATTATGAATTTATTCTATATAGTTGGTGAACTTTGCCCATATTTTAAGATAGAAAATGTTTGGAAATGGTTGTCGACGTAGAAAATGCATCGAAAGGTAAGGAAAAATTGTTCGGCAAGAACGAAAAAAAACCTCGGGAGCTTTTTGGAAAAAGGTGCCGAGGTTTTTCTGAAAAGTTCGGGAGCTTTTTTTGAAGCCCCCATATTATTTATTTTC
Source organism: Agathobaculum sp. (assembly GCA_963651605.1). GTDB lineage: Bacteria > Bacteroidota > Bacteroidia > Bacteroidales > Tannerellaceae > Parabacteroides. The sequence goes on along the minus strand of CAVJQR010000168.1, from coordinate 26 downwards.
TGTACACTACAATGCCTGTTCAAATG
>CAVJQR010000167.1:0-6405 GCA_963651605.1 Agathobaculum sp. | reverse complement strand
TCCGAAAGCCATCTGAACTATTGTTCGGATGGCTTTTTTATTGAATCGTTTCTATCCCTTATCGGACATTATCAAAAAAAGAAATGGAATGGATTTTTTCATAAGGAGACATGCTTCAAAACAAAACATAAAACGACGTTGAGAGAGGTACAGCATCCCCCATTTTTCTCATTAAAACAATAGTAAAAAATGGTCGGGAGCTTTTCAAAAAAAGGTCGGCATGAAAATAGAAAAAGCTCGGGAGCTTTTTCTTAGAACCTCCCGAGCTTTTTTCAAGAAACAATCCAACCTCGTTTTCTCCGCTCTTTCTTTCAAGAGAAAAAGAGGTGCTCGATCAAAATCTTTATTCCGATACCCATCAGGATAATACCGCCAATCAAATCCAGTTTCAGGTTCAATTTCGTTCCCACCTTGCAGCCGAAATAGACACCAAAGGCTGAGAAAAGGAAAGTTACCACCCCAATGATCGAGATTACTTCGAACAAAGAGGTCTGCATCATGGCCAACGATATTCCCACGGCAAGCGCATCAATGCTGGTGGCCACCCCCAATCCGCACAAGGTCTTTGGGCAAAGCGGATTCATTTTCGACTCTACTTCCTCTTCATGCATGCTCTCCCATATCATGTTTCCACCCAAGTAAAGCAACATAGCAAAAGCAATCCAGTGGTCAATAGAGGTGATATATTTCAAAAAACTAAAGCCCAAAAGATAACCGAGCAGTGTAAAAAGAGCCTGAAAAAAGGCCAAAACAAATGCAATTCTTAGTATATGTTTGTAAGCACATTGCTTCAGGATAATGCCTGAAGTGACTGAAACAGCCAGACTGTCCATCGACAATCCGACTGCCAGTAAGATGATTTCTATAATTGACATAGGTTATATTTCGTTTGCGATCTTGTAGTTGTTTCGGTTAGGTGAATTACGGGAAATCAACTCTCCCACAAACCCCGAAAGAAACATCTGTGTTCCCAAGATCATGCCCGTCAATGCCATGTAAAAGAAAGGCGAACTGGTAACCAAAGGACGAGGATCGCCGGCCCAAAGTGAGACCATTTTAGCGCCCAACACCACGACAAGACAAAGAAAACTCAGGAAGAACATCACGCTTCCCCAGAATCCGAAGAAGTGCATCGGTTTCTTCCCAAACTTCGAAGTGAACCACAATGTGATCAAATCCAGGTAACCATTGACGAAACGGTCCAGCCCAAATTTCGTCTTTCCATACTTGCGCGCCTGGTGATGCACTACTTTCTCCCCTATTTTATTGAAGCCTGCAATTTTCGCCAAATAGGGAATATAACGGTGCATGTCATTATAAACTTCGATATTCTTCACGACGATATTCCTATAAGCCTTCAACCCACAGTTGAAATCATGCAAGTTATGGATGCCGGATATCTTACGGGCCGTTGCATTGAAGAGCTTCGTCGGGATTGTTTTCGAAAGCGGATCGTAGCGTTTCTTCTTCCACCCTGATACCAAATCGTAGCCCTCTTCGGTAATCATTCGGTACAATTCAGGAATTTCGTCGGGACTGTCTTGCAAGTCGGCATCCATGGTGATCACCACGTCGCCCTTCGCCCGCTGAAAACCACAGTGTAAACCCGGCGACTTACCATAGTTACGACGAAAACGGATGCCGTGCACTACGTCGGATTGCTGTTTGAATCCTTCAATAATCTTCCAAGAATCGTCTGTACTACCATCGTCTACAAAAATAACTTCATACGTGAAATGGTGTTCTTCCATGACACGTTGAATCCACGAGAACAGCTCCGGTAAGGATTCCGCTTCGTTATACAATGGGATAACAACTGATATATTCATTATCTCTGATTTTATAATTCTACTGTTTGCCAACTGCATCACTCCGATTGCCCCTACACACGATGGCTGCTACCGGAATAGAAAAAATCACACCATAGAAGAGATTGTTCAATATTCCTTGGAGCGCCAACTGAATAGGCGTAATGTTCAACGACTTGATGGTATCGATTACGCGCTGATCAACCTGCACCTCTTGCAACGATGCAATGGTCTGTTCGACGGTTGTCTTGACAAAATCGGGCGGTGCCACGTAGCGATAAAAGACATAGTGCATGAGCGAAACGATCACAGCTGCAAAGAAATAGAGAAGAATACCGAACAACCAGGCATGAGAGAAGCTGATACTTCCTCCCAAATCCGTGCGATAGCGCTTTGTCAATACATAGGCAAAGTAAGGAACCATCAAGGACATCCCCCAATAGATAAACACCAAAAAGGGAAAGCTCAAGCTAAACATATAGAAGAGATATTTGATCACCCAAAACACTCCTAACGAGACTCCATATGCCATGGCCGCACCCATCAATGTATTGTTCTTATTTTCCATATTTATTTTTCCAATGCTTCAAACTGCAAAAATAAGCTATTTTTCTATCCTTTACAAATAAAAAAAGCCTCTCACAGATGTAAATCTGCAACAGGCTTCTAAACAGTTTGTCATTTCGAGTGACCTCGGAGGGGCTCGAACCCTCGACCCAATGATTAAGAGTCATTTGCTCTACCAGCTGAGCTACGAAGTCATCTATACAACCAATCCCTGATTGCGGCGACAAAGATAGGAACTTTATTTGTTCTTACCAAAGAATCGGGCCATTTTTTTCATTTATTCCGCATCATTTTTCAAATTGACCTTCCAAATCGACCTTTTGGCAGGGTATAAAACAGAGAACAATGCCCTTTGACCGGTCTTTTTATCACTCGTCAAATTCATAGATTTCGGAAGGCGTTGTGCGTTTCAACGCCACCAAATGAACATCTTTCCCTACCCGAATCCCCTCATTGAAGAGACGAATATCCACTGTCTTGTAGGCTAATTCAGGATGGTTATTGTCCCTACTCAAGTGACATAGCCAAATATATTTCAGTTCGGGCGTATAATGAGTAGCCAAGAACTCGGCCGCTTCATGATTTCCAAGGTGGCCTGTCGGACTTGCTACGCGATCTTTCAGAAATTGCGGATAAGTTCCGAACTTCAGCATCTCTTCATCGTAGTTGGCTTCGAGCACCAAATAGTTGGCCTTACAGATATAGCGCCCTACCGTTTCTGTAATGTGTCCCACATCGGTAGCAATCGTAAACCGATGAGAGTCGAGCACAATATGATACCCTACACTGTCCGTACTGTCATGTGGCACAGAGAATGCCGTAATCTCAAAATCTTTGATTCGAAACGGTACCTCTTTCTCGATGACTCGCTTCGAACGGCACAATGTTTCTTCCACATAACGGCTCTTTGCTATCCCGGCATGCACCCCGGCGGTCGTGAAGACGGGAATGTTCATCTCCTCGCCCAGGTAGCCGACTGTCTTGATATGGTCTGCATGGTCGTGGGTAACGAGAATTCCCATGATCTGCGACATATCAATCGATCGATCTTTCAATACTTTTTTAATCGTACGTGCACTGATACCGGCATCAATCAGCAATCCATACTCGGGCGTCCCCAAGTAGTAGCAATTGCCGCTGCTGCCGCTGGCCATACTAAAAAAAATCAATTTCATATCTATACTTTTTTATTTCTCTTTCTTATGGCCGCACAAACGGGTCGGGCAATGTGATCTCGCCGATCAGCGAACAGTTCATATGTTCCTTCACTTCGGCAGGAGTCAAACCATGTCCGAACAAAAACATCAGCTTTGTCACGGCACTCTCCGTCGTACTGTCATAGCCACTGATGACACCAACTTGCAACAACTTCTGACCTGTTTCGTAGCGGTGCATCTCCACACTGCCGGCACGGCACTGGGTTACATTGACGATGACGATACCTCGCTGGACGGCATCGCGCAACATCGTCAGAAACCACTCCTCGATCGGGGCATTGCCACTGCCGAATGTCTCCATAACCACCCCTTTCAAGCCCGGAATATTCAATATGCTTTCAATCACTTGTGGGGAGATACCGGGGAAAAGTTTCAAGACGGCAATGTTTTGATCCAACAAATAATGCGGCTTCAGCGGACGACGGGAAATAGGATAGTATATCTGCGAAGTATCATACTTTATATATATACCCGCATGGGCCAGTTCAGGATAATTGTATGAGCGGAAGGCGTTGAAATTGTCTGCATTGGCTTTGCAGGTACGGTTGCCACGCATCAGGGTGTTCTCGAAAAAGATGCACACTTCAGGCACGATGGGGAATCCACCCTCCTTGGCGGCAGCGATCTCGATGGCCGTGATCAAGTTCTCTTTTCCATCGGTCCGTAACATACCGATAGGCAGCTGCGAGCCGGTCAAGATCACAGGTTTGCCCAAGTTTTCAAGCATAAAACTGAGGGCCGATGCCGTATAGGACATGGTATCTGTGCCATGCAGCACGACAAACCCGTCATATTTCTGATAATTGTCAGCAATGATCCGTACGATCTTCATCCATGATTCGGGACCCATCGACGATGAATCCAACGGAGGGTCGAACTGAAACGTATCCACATGATGGCCCAACTGTTTCAATTCAGGGACACTATCTGCCAAATGTTGAAAGTTAAACGTCTCCAAGGCTCCCGTCTCGGCATTTTCCACCATGCCGATCGTTCCCCCCGTATATATCAACAAAATCGATGCCTGTGCCCTGCTATTTTCCATTCCTCGTCCTATTTTTTAGCAAAGATAATGAAAAGGGAATGGAGTTCAAAGGAAGAATCTGTCTAAAATTTTCCGAAATAAAATTAAACGACCTCTTCAACCATCAAAAAAAGCAGCAAAACGGTGCCACAAATTCACCCTTTGCTGCTTTTTTCGATGTATTGTTTAGCAACGCTTGTCCAAGTAAGGTAAGCTATACGGTCTGCGATATTCGTAGTAGTAGAGACGGTGAGCAGCTGCTTCCTTGTCGCCCTCGAAGCTAAGCGTAGCCGGATTCCAATGTACCGGACGGCCCAATTCACGTGCGATATTCGTCAAGCAACACAACGTATTGGTACTTGTTCCATATTCCACCGGCGCAATCGGATCGGTATGTGAGCGGATCGCATCGATAAAGTTCTGCATATGCGACGGACTGATCTCATATTGTCCTTTCGCAATAGTCTCCTGTTGCTTCTTAAGCAGGTTGCTGTCTGAACATTCGATGTATCCACGGGCCACTTTGAGCCAACCCTTATCACCGATAAACTTAATGCCTTGTGCTGCAGTATCGTCCGTATAGGGGCGTTCTTGCATAATGATGCCATTGGCATACTTCATCGTATCCCATTCTGCTCCCTTGTAACCCTTCGGAATATACTCAATCGGTCCAAGACCATCCATACCTAATGCGGCTTGTGCGATATCGTACATATGAGCGCCCCAATCGGCCGGATAGCCGTTTCCCGTCTCGCAATACCAACGCCAAGCACCCCACAACTGTTCGTTCTTTTCCGGGTCAAGCGAAATCGGAGGACAAAGATCAGGGTGGTAGTGAATTTTCGGATCGTTCAACGGGCCCATCCACAAGTTCCAGTTCAAGTTCTCCGGCACCGGCTGCTCGGGCAGGTCAAATGGCTTTGGAGGATCACCAACGCGGCAATATACCTCTTTGATATCGCCCAAAGCTCCCGCACGGACGAGAGCAATGGCTTGTTGAAATTCCGAGCTACTACGCTGCTGCGAACCCATCTGCAAAATGCGATGATTCTGTCGGATTGCTGCCTGAACGGCCAATCCTTCGGTGATGGTATAGGCTTGAGGCTTTTGCAGATAGACGTCCTTGCCGGCCTGTGCCGCATGGATAGCGATCAGCGCATGCCAATGGTCGGGGGTAGCCACCTCGACGGCATCTATATCTTTGCGATCCAACAAGCGTTCATACTCCTCATACATGTCGCAACGTTGTGCCACCCCTTGCTCTTTTTGCCATTTGGTTACATAACGACGGAAGCGCTCGCGTTTGATACTGTCCACATCGCAGCAGGCCGCCACTTGGACACCGGGGCATTCACTGAACGAACGGAAATCGCCACATCCCTGTTGACCGACGCCAATGAATCCCAAAACGACGCGATCAGACGGGGCGATACGAACACCTCCTACGGTATAGCTGGGCAAAATCATGAAGCCCGCAATACCTGTAGCCATTGAAGTAAGGAATTCACGGCGGTTCATACCGCTTTTTCCTTGTTGACTTGTCTCTTTCTTCATATTTACTGTTTTTACAGGTTAATTAGATTAAATCATATATCCATTGCATATATTTTTAATTTACAGCAACTTGATAGTGCTAACATATCCGGTCAAAACCTTATCGGATACTATGGTTTACAAAATTTGTCAAAACATTTGAGATATGCAAGCGGTTTGCAACAATCTTATGCATCTTATTTTTTCAGTGCTGTTATAATCACCTTTATTTCAAACAGATAAGGATTTTTTGAGA
>CAVJQR010000166.1:0-6579 GCA_963651605.1 Agathobaculum sp. | reverse complement strand
TTTAAGAGGAGACATAAAAACTGCCAAAGAATACTCGCAAAAGTTACCTCCATATATGCAAGTTGATACATGGAGGACTATTCTTCATCCATAAATATCGGTATATCCGAAACCATCATTCATAATTGCCTTTTTATGTGTTGCCTTTCCTCCGAGACCTTTAATAAATTGAGAATATGATTTGCGAGCACAAAACTGATTGATTACTTCCTTCAAGCTCCTCAATCTTTCCCGTTTTCAATGGTCATTTATTGGCAAAAAATCTCTATTTTTGTAGCGATATTTATCGTAATCAAACAATATAAGATAAAGAAAAAATGGAAAACAAACAAGCTTATAAAGGGCTATCAGCAGAGCAAGTGGAGGAGAGTCGCCGGTTACATGGCAATAATGTATTGACTCCACCTCAAAAAGCTTCCTTGTGGAGTCAGTTTTTAGAGAAATTTGAGGATCCTATCATCCGTATATTGCTGGTGGCCTGGCTTTTATCCATGATTATTGCTGCCGTACATTGTTTTGGACCTGAAGCAGCCGGCTTTGCTGCATTCTTGGAGCCATTGGGGATTTTCTTTGCCATCATGCTGGCCAGCTGTGTAGGATTTTTCTTCGAGGTCAAGGCCAATAAAGCGTTCGAAGTGCTCAATACCGTAAACGATGACGTGCAGGTGACCGTGATTCGAGAGGGTCGCATCACTGAGATTCCCCGCAAAGAGGTGGTCGTCGGAGATATTGTGGTGTTGGGAACAGGTGAAGAGATTCCGGCCGACGGACATTTGTTGGAAGCTGTCTCTTTGCAAGTGAACGAATCAACGTTGACGGGCGAGCCATTAATTGGCAAAACAACCCGCGAAGCCGACTTTGATTCAGATGCTACTTATCCGTCGAATGTTGTGATGCGCGGCACGACTGTGGTGGATGGTCATGGCGTTATGGAGGTGGATTTGGTCGGTGACAGTACCGGATACGGCAAAGTGTATGAAGGTTCGCAAATCGACAATAACATTGAGACCCCGTTGCAAATTCAATTGAAGGGGTTGGCCAACGTGATCAGTAAAGCGGGTTATACGATTTCGGCTGTGACATTCATTGCGTTGACTGCCAAGTTAGTGCTCTCCGGCAATGAATACAGTGTGATGGAATGGATTTCCCATTTGTTGAATTTCTTCATGGTGGCGGTCACTTTGATTGTCGTTTCTGTGCCGGAAGGACTTCCGATGAGTGTTACCTTGAGCTTGGCGTTGAGTATGAACCGCATGCTCAAGACAAACAACCTCGTTCGGAAGATGCATGCATGCGAGACAATGGGTGCCACTACCGTGATCTGTACAGACAAGACGGGAACATTAACCCAAAACCAAATGCAGGTTCATGAAACAAAATTCTATAATTTGGCCGATCAGAAGCTCATTGATAACGAGTTGAGCCTATTGATTCAAGAGGGGATAGCCGTCAATTCAACAGCCAATCTCGAAGAGGTGGATCATAAGGTCAAGACATTGGGCAATCCTACGGAGGCCGCCTTGTTGTTGTGGCTCCGTTCGCAGGGGGTTGACTATTTGAAACGCCGCGAGCAAGCAAGGGTAATCAGCCAATTGACCTTCTCCACGGAGCGAAAATATATGGCAACGGTTGTACAATCACCGTTGTTGGGCAAGAAAGTGCTTTATGTCAAGGGTGCTCCTGAAATAGTCTTGGCCAATAGTCGCCGGGTAGCGATGGATGGAGCTTATGTTTCTGTTGAACAGGCTCGTCCGTTGATTGAAAAACAACTGTTGGACTATCAGAACCAGGCCATGCGAACGTTAGGTTTCGCCTATCAGATTTTGGAGGAAGGAGCCAATGAATCGCCCTATACTGACGGTCGTTTGAATCCTGATTTGGATTTGACCTATGTAGGTATCGTGGCTATCTCGGATCCTGTCCGCAAAGATGTGCCGGCTGCAGTGCAAAGTTGTATCAAAGCAGGCATTTCTGTTAAAATTGTGACGGGCGATACACCGGGGACAGCTCGCGAGATTGGTCGGCAGATCGGTATTTGGAAAGCAGATGATACGGATCAGAATTGGATCACCGGCCCGGCTTTTGAGGCGTTGAGCGATGAAGAAGCTGCCGCCCGGGTGAAAGATTTGAAGATTATGTGCCGAGCTCGTCCGAACGACAAGCAACGCCTTGTGCAATTGTTGCAAAAGCAAGGTGCGGTGGTGGCCGTGACAGGGGACGGTACCAACGATGCCCCGGCCTTGAAAGCTGCTCAGGTTGGGCTTTCGATGGGCGACGGTACTTCGGTAGCGAAGGAGGCGAGTGATATCACCATCTTGGACAATTCATTTAGCAGTATAACCAAAGCCGTGATGTGGGGCCGCTCACTTTATAGAAACATTCAACGTTTCCTTCTGTTCCAGTTGACCATCAATGTTGCTGCTTGTGTCATTGTCTTGTTGGGCTCGCTGATAGGAACGGAGTCGCCCCTTACCATTACGCAGATGCTTTGGGTGAATTTGATTATGGATACCTTTGCAGCAGCAGCATTGGCCTCATTGCCGCCTAACGAGAAGGTGATGGACGAGAAACCTCGTCGCAGCGGCGAGCATGGAGACTTCATCATTACGCGCCCTATGGCCTATCGCATCTTCGGCGTAGGATTGGCTTTTGTGGCAATTCTGACGGGACTTTTGCTCTATTTTCATGCTTCAGACGGTCTGTCGCCCCACGATTTGTCCTGGTTCTTCTCATTCTTTGTCATGTTGCAGTTTTGGAATATGTTCAATGCCAAAGCCTTTTTGGAAGGGACATCGGCTTTCGCCCATTTGTCGCAAAACAAAAGTTTCCTTTTTGTGGCGGCTGTCATTTTGATAGGACAAATACTGATTGTTACTTTTGGCGGTGAGATGTTCAATGTCGAACCGCTTCCGCTGACAGATTGGGCCATGATCATAGGAGCTTCTTCTCTTGTGCTTTGGATAGGGGAGCTGGCCCGTCTTTTTAATCGAAAACAATAAAAATTTTAAGGCTCTATGGCTATTATTTTAAATATTGAAACTTCTACGGATGTTTGCTCGGCTGCCTTGTCAGACGGGAAGGAAATATTGTTTGAAAACAGGTCATACGAAGGACATTCGCATGCTTCTTTGCTGGGGGTATACGTCGAAGAGGCGTTGAAAGTCTTGCGCGAAAAGAATCTCAAATTGGATGCTGTGGCAGTAAGTTTCGGACCCGGCTCTTATACCGGTTTGCGTATTGGCGTCTCATTGGCCAAAGGTCTTTGCTTTGGAATGGGAATTCCTCTGATCGGCGTGCCGACCTTGCAACTGTTGGCCTCTACGGCTATTCGGCAAGATGCTGATGCTCAGCAGGGAACCCTCTATTGTCCGATGATTGATGCCCGCCGTATGGAAGTTTATGCTGCCATCTATGGGGCAGATTTAACCCAAATCAGAGAGGCATCTGCCGATATTGTTACGGCCGAAACCTATGCTTCGTGGTTGGCTGCCAACCCGATTTGTTTCTTCGGCAATGGTGCTTCCAAATGTAAGTCGGTGATCGAGTCGCCACATGCCCGTTTCATGGATGACATTCACCCGCTGGCTTCGAATATGGCTCCTTTGGCAGAACAACTTTTTGCTGAGAAAAAATTTGAAGATGTTGCCTACTCTGAGCCGTTCTATCTGAAAGAATTCCAGGCAACGATTGCAAAGAATAAGGTCTTGAACGAGGCTTTGCACAAGAATGCCTGATCATAGAATATTGAAACAACAGAGCATAGGGTGCCTATATGAAATATAACATACCGATACGATGGAGGGTTATCATTGGACTCTTGCTTCTCCTTGAGTTGATTTCTCATGTTCAGGGGGGAGGCGAGTGGTATGTTCGCACCATCTATCCTTGGTTGTCGTATGGGCTATCGGCGATTTCGTCGGCTATCCCTATTGCCTTGGATGATATTGCGATTGCCTTAACCCTCTGCTTCTTGGCATTTTTGCTGATTCAAGCCGTTCGGTTAAGGACGAAACGCTATCTTTGGAGAATATTGGAGGTGCTGCTTTGGGCACATATTTGGTTCTATACGGCATGGGGACTGACCTATAGCCGACAACATTTTTATGTTAGGGCCGGAGTGGAGCCGGCTTCCTTTTCAAAAGAGACGTTTCTCCACTTTTTGCAATCCTATACGACAGCCTTGAATGACTCCTATGTGGCATTTCTTGATCCATTGCCTGAGTCGGAAGTGGCGGCAGAGGTGAAACAAGGCTATCGTGCACTCGACCCTTCGTTGGGTTTATGTCAGCCATCGGATCGGTTGCGACCAAAAAAAATGTTGTTCCCTTCGCTGATGAGCGGAGTGGGGGTATTGGGATACATTGGTCCGTTTTTTATAGAATACAACTTGAATCCCGATCTGCTTCCTGTTCAATACCCATCGACGTATGCCCATGAATTGGCACATGTCTTGGGTGTCTCCAACGAGGCGGAAGCCAATTTTTACGCTTATCGGATCTGTACGGCGTCGTCAAATCCTGAAATTCGTTATTCTGGTTACTTCTCTTTGTTGGGTCACGTGTTGGTCAATGCCAAACGGGTGCTTTCAACAGAGGAATTCGAAACGTGGAAAGCAGAGATACGTCCTGAGGTGCGGGCCATGTATAACGATGAAGCTGCCTATTGGCATGCACGTTATTCGCCATTGATTGGGAAAATACAGGACAAGGTGTATGATCTATATTTGAAATGGAATGGTATTCCGACCGGAAAAGAGAGCTATTCCGAAGTCGTTTCTCTCGTCATTTCCATGGAGAACTCCCGAATAATTCGATAATAAAAGGACTTTTTCTTCTTGACAATTCTCTTGGCTTTATCTGTTATTGCTTTATCAATGACAAAAAAAATGAGATTCTTTCAGATTATCGTGCCTATGATTTTGTTCTATGCATTTAATATTATATCTTTGTTGCAATCTTGTATAGTATGAAATTGACGATAACAGATAACGGTGAAATATGGACGGGTGTTGTAGAAGGTCGTCTGGATTCAATTTCCGCCCATGTGGTTGAAGCAGAAATGCAACCATTGTTTGAAAATTCCGACAAGAAGTTGGTGTTGGATTGCGCCGGTTTGGAATATATTTGCAGTTCGGGTTTGCGTCTTTTCTTGCGTCTTGTAAAAGAGGTGAAAAAGAACGAAGGAGAATTGGTTCTCAAACATGTCAATGCCGAAATCAAGAATATTTTTACCATTACAGGGTTCATTGATTTTTTTACAATGGAAGGTTGAATAGAGATTACGAAACGTAGATTCGGTTTATTAACCATTGTTTTATTATATATAAAGAAACTAATATTACAACAATATGGAGAACGTATTAATGAATTTTGACGGTCAAGTTTTGACTGTTGCAATATCGGGTAGATTGGATACGACCAATGCACAAAAGTTTTCAACGGAAGTATTGTCTCAATTGAAGGATGTGAAGACCGTTGTATTTGAATGTGCCAATTTGGAGTATGTATCATCGGCCGGCTTGCGTGTGTTCATTCAAGTAAAGAAAGAAATGAACAAGAATAAAGGTGACGTTATTATCAAGAATTTGTCAGATCAGATTCGTGAAGTGTTCCGCATGACTGGTTTTTATGATATCTTTAAAATCGAGTAATACTTCATCTTTTCAATAAAGTAGTCGGATTGATTCAATAAAAAGGTCCCCATCTTTTTAGAAAAAGAACGCGATGTTTTTCTGAAAAGATGGGGACCTTTTTTGTTTATACCCCTATTGTTTAGGTCGGTCGTTGGGTAGATGTGGCTGACAGCAAGAGTTGTGTTTGCCTTTTGCCGACGGACAATCTTTGCATCCGCAGTTGCATTGGCTTTTTTCGGGGTGGCGGATAATGTTGTAAAGTTTGTATCCTACATAGAAAAAGACGGATGCAACGATGATTCCTGTGATGATTTCTTGCCACATAATCATACTGTTTTAGATGATTAAACTTCCTGTTTGGTAAACAATGAACGAGACAACCCATGCCAAAGTACAAGTATACAGAGCGGTAAACAGTCCCCATTTCCATGAATTGGACTCGTTCTTAATGGCCACGATGGTAGCAATGCAAGGGAAATATAGCAAAACAAAGAGCATAAGACTCAATGCTACCAACGGAGTAAACACGGGCGATCCATCCGCGTTCGTCTCTTGCAAGAGGCGTTCACCCAGACCTTGCTCACTCTCGTCGCTACCTGTATAGAGAACCCCCAAGGTGCTGACAACAATCTCTTTGGCGGCCATGCCGGAAAGCAAGCTGACACTGATCTTCCAGTTGAATCCTAATGGCTTCATGATCGGAGAAATGGCTTGTCCGATGTGGCCAATATATGAATTCTCCTGATGATCCATGGCCATCGCCGCTTCAATGGCTTTGATATTCTCCTCTTTTGTCTGCTGATCCATGTTACTTTTAGCGACACTCTCCAGTTGATATTGGAAACGGCTCGTGTTTTCTGTCTCACGAGGGAAGTAGCCGAGGAACCAGATAATAATGGATCCTACCAATATGATGCCACCCATTTTGTGCAAATACTGCTTGGCTT
>CAVJQR010000165.1:0-6595 GCA_963651605.1 Agathobaculum sp. | reverse complement strand
GGGGAAAACTGCAGTTCACTCCCGAGAAAACTTTTCAGAACTGCCGTAGGTTTGTTTTTGCCCTCGTCAGTTTTTTCGCATAAGCTTCCGGACAAGTCTGAAAAGGGGCTTCGTGGGCTTCTCCGTGTCGGCTATGGCCTGACTGACGGAGCCGCGAGGGTCTCCTCGTTTTTCGCTGCTGAGCCAGATGCGGATAGAGGTCATCCGCGGCAAAAGGCGCACGACGGTTGTCCGATAATTGCTCAACAGTACCAAAAGCGTCAGCATCATTCCAAGCAAAACGAGGTAGCCGAAACACTCCTTGACCGACAGCATGACGACTTGCTTCGAGACGGCGGCCGTCGTATCGCCCCATGTGGGGAGGTCGAAAGGCATCACTTCGCCGTCCAGACTTGAGTAGGAGGTCATGCTGTTCTTGGCAAGCGACCAATTGTAGAGCCGCTGGAGAAAGGCAGATGAAGCCGCCGATCCGATGCCGCACCGCACATATCCGATGGCACTCAACCCGAAAAAGAAATGGGAGAACGGAACGCTCTGCGACATGTATACGTTCGAGGCCGATCCGATCATCACCTCCGACACGCCCAATGCAAACAGTGGAATATAGAAGGCTTCGCGATAGGTGTCGCCATCGATCAGAAAATACATCGCTGCTTCGTAGAAGGTGGCCAAGCAAAGTGCAAATACAAAATATTGTTTGAAGTTCCAATGCCATTTTACCAAGGTGAAGAAAGCCAGCAACGATCCGACCACTGTGCCGTATAACTGCGGCTTGTTGAGCGAGATGACACTCAGCGAGTCATAATGCAAGACGGCATTGAGATAGATGGACTGCAACAGTCGGGGGGCTGCTTGAAGGATGCCGATCCCCAATAGCAGGGCCATCAGCTGCTGTGTGGCCCGATAGCCGAAAATGGAGAGCGAGAGATAGGGCTTCTCTCTGAATTTCGAACGGCAGACGGCTGCGATGAAAAACGAAAAACAGATGACTGTCACTTTCCAAATCTGCGGCCCTCGCCACCAGTCGTAATGCTCGCCATAGGTGAACAGCCAAATGCCTGATATAAGGAACGCGCTCCATAAGACGAAGCCAAGCACGTCGATTCCCTGCAAGGAGAGGTAAGGACCCGGACGATGGTCGGGCTTCATAAGGAAATAGACCAATCCGCAATGGATGATTAGGAGAGCAATGACGAAAAGATTCATCAGTCGCCAATTGCCGTAATAGGCCAAATAGACGGTAGTCAGGCCTGAAAGGTGAGTGGCTCCGCATACCATAATATACACGACAGGGAAGAATACGGCATAATTTCTCGATGGGGTCACGCACAAGCGGAAGACACTTGTGCAGCCAAACATGCCTAACATCTTGAAGAAGCCGGCGATGAAGCTGACAATCCAAATCACCCATGGAATGGAGACGGCCATGGATATTACATTGCAAACGATCAATCCGATGCCTGCCACGAAAAAAAGCTGGCGGGTGTATAGAAAGAATTTCAATCTGTACATCACCGGGAAGCAGACTGTTATGCCACCGAGCATGCAATAGCCGGCCATCTGTATGTCTTCGTTGAGAAAAGCCTCTTCGCTGATGATTTGGGTGATGGAGGCTGTATTGATGTTTCCAACATACTGATAGAGAAATCCGAAAGCCATATAGAGCCAAAAACGAAGAGGAAGCGGTACCCATTCCCTAAACATCAGCAGTTGGCGGGTGCGGATGACGGTGTTGGCGGATGTATAGAGTGTAGCCATCAATCTCCCATCATTTCGCATTCAACATTCAAACCGGCTCGCAAGCGTTGTATGCTCTCGGGCGTATTGTCGGCCGTGAAGCGTATCTTGACGGGAAGACGCTGCTCGACTTTGACAAAATTCCCTGTGGCATTGTCTTGTGGAACGATCGAATATTGAGCCCCTGTTGCATTCGAAATGGCTTCGATTCTACCAATATAGACGGCATCAGGAAGGGCATCGACCGTGATCCTTACCTTGTCGCCTAATTTCATCTTGGCCGTTTGCGTCTCTTTGTAGTTGGCAACGACCCAAACATCGTTCTCGTCGACAATGGAGAGCAGTGTTTGACCCGGTTGCACCAACTGCCCCTTTTGCAAACTCTTGCGGGATGTGTAACCGTCTGCCGGAGCGGTAATGACTGTGTATGAGAGATTTAATGAAGCCAATTCCACAGCGGCTTGCGCCAGTTCGATACCGGCATCTTGCTGTCCGAGCCGCTGTTGTTGCTCCTCTTTCGTCAATGAGGTGGATTGCTTTTGTCGGCAGAGCATATCATATTTGGCTTTCATCGACTCATATCGTGTCTTGGCATCATCATACTGTTTTTGTGTGACGGCCTTCTCTTTGAAGAGGGACGCATAACGTTCCAAATCGCGTGCGGCATTTTCCAATTCTACCTTTGTACCGGTGATAGATGCCTCGTTGACTCCAATGTTGTTATTGGTGGTGGAGATGACTGTGTGCATGGCGGATTTCCCCGTGACGGCATTCTGCAGTTCGGCTTTCGCTTGAGCCAAACGGAGGCGATACTCTGAATCGTCGATAATTATAAGGGTATCTCCTTCGTGAACGAAGGTATACTCATCGAAGCGGATTTCTTTGATATAGCCTTGTACCCGCACATTGACGGGCACAATTTGTCGGCGCACTTGGGCATTGTCGGTGAATGTCGAAATGTTGAATTTGATAAATTGGGTGGCTATCCACCACAATCCGACAGATATGATAGCCAGCACGACCACATTTTGGATCATGCGTCTTGTTTTTCGATTGATCATAATGTTCCTGAAATGTATTTGAGTTGATAATAGTAATAAATAACATTGGTTCGCGCATTGACAAGGCGCACTTCGGCATCCAATTTTTGTGCGGAAGCGTCCAACATGTCAGTGAGCAAAGAGAGATCGTTGGAGTAGCGGCGTTCGACAATACGGTAGTTTTCAGTGGCCAGTTGCACATTCAACTCTTGCGTCTTGGCCTGTTCGTTGGCCTCCGTGTAGTATTTGTATAGCTGATCGATTCGTCTGCTGATCTCTTCCGTTTGCGACTTTCGTTGGTCGAGCAGTTTGATGGATTCTAATCGGGCGGCTTTTAATGTTCCCTGATCCTTGTACAACGATGACAGGTTTAACGACAATTGCACTCCGGCCCACCACCGATTCAGATTCTTGTCGAGCACAGGTGTCTTGTTGGTGATAGGCCCGTCTAAATTGTCGCCTACTGTCAATCCTATTTTAGGCAACCTTCTGCTCTTGATCAACTTGCTTTCTGTTTGTGACAACGTATAGTTCAAGTCGATTTTTTTCAGTTCCGGTGAATGTTGCAAGGCTCGCTCCATCCAAACCATCGAAGATGATGTCCCTTCGTTCATCTCATTGAATTGAAGTTGCGGAATGATATTTGTGTTTTCATCCAAACTCAAAAATATCAACAAGTTGTTGTTGAGGTGCTCAATTCCATCGGCTACCGTCAATCGGTCGTATTTCAAATTGGAAAGATTCAACTCGTATCGTGTGACATCATTGGCCAAGGCCAGTCCTTGTGCGGAGCGGGCCCGCATTTCAGACAATAATTGTTGTGTCAATTCAATGTTCTCGTCGTAGACGGCCAATAGGTTACGGTGTTTGAACAGGTCGAGGTAGCACCCGAGGATCTCCATCTTCATCTTGTCGGATACTCGCTCCAATTCATTGTCGGCGATATGCCGTTTGTTGTTGGCTTTCTCGATACCGGCTGAAATTTCGCCTCCTGCATAGATCGGTTGGTAAAGCGATAGGGCGATAGTATTGCCTAAATGGGGCATGGCTGAGCGGGTCGCATTCGAAAAGTCGCGGTCTAATAGGGTGGCATCACCCAGGTAATTGACCGCAGCCGAAAAGTTTATGTCCGGCAATTGTTTGGCTACGGCGCTTTTCTTTTGCTCATTGCTGATGTTTACACTTTGGCGGGCTATCTTTACGTCTATGTTGTGTTGCTCTACCCGCATGAACAAATCGTCGATGCTCATCTTGACATCTTGAGCCGCTGATGAGTGAGCCCATAGGAAAAGAGTGGCTACATTCCAAAATAAAACATGTTTTCGAAAATTCATTCTCTCCATATTGTTTTTTTATTATTCTTCATTGATGAAAATCCAAGCGTAATACGCTAATACGACTTACTTGAAATTTGAACTCCTCTATTCTTTTTATATGAATGAGGCTTGATTAGTTGTTAGTAAAGGCTTCTCTTCTGCCATTTGCGAATGCAAAATTAATTCATTATTTTTGTGCAAGATTTGCATATTAAGACATAAGATTTTCAATTTAGGCCATCGAAAACGGGTTATGAATGACGAGCAACGTACATATATTTCTATTATAAATCACTCTCAGCCGGATGAGATTCTTATCAAGAAGACGGGGTGGGAGGAACTTAATCTGGTTGTTCATTCGCACAATAAGCATCAGATAATCTACACGTTGTCGGGTACGTTGCATGTTGAGGCTGAAAATAACAGCTATTTTGTTCCTGAAAGGCGCATAGTATGGATTCCTGCGCATGTGGAACACAAGTTGTCAAGTAAAAATATCTTGGTCTCTTTGCTTATTTTCTATTTGGATTTTGATGGTTTTGTCGACAGCCCCAATGCGTTTCGTCTTTCCATTTACAATACAAATGCCATGATTAGCGAGAATTTGAAGTTTCTTTCTTCGCAAGGACGGAGTATTAGCCGAAAACAGCATCCGGATTTGTATTGGTATGTTTTGAGCTTTTTCAATCTTTTGCCACAGATGAATCCACCGACGGAGTTTCTTTTCAAAATATTGGTGGTGCCGACCGACTCGCGACTTCGGCCGGTAATTGATTATGTGTCGGATCATATCAAAGATAATTTGCGGTTTGATGAACTGGCGGTTATGTTTCATTTCTCAACACGCAACCTAAGTCGTTTGTTTCAGGAGTCGGGGTTGCATTTTATCAGTTACGTCAATCATCTTCGTATCATGAGAGCCATTGAGCTATTGACTGACGGCAAAATGAACATGCAAGAGATTGCTTACGAAACAGGCTTCTCGACCCCAAGTAATTTTAATCGTGTTTTCAAGAAAATAGTCGGGACTTCGCCCAAGTTGTATGTCAAGAAATAGGTTGTTTTAGCTGATTCTTATCTCTTTTTGATAAGCACGGTTATTTTCAATGCAAGGTCGAAGAATACCATTTTGGCATTGACGTTTTGTGTGATGTCAGCCTCTGCCCGACTCAATTCACTCATCAAGTCGATCACATTGGCCTCGTTGACGAATGGAGAGAAGCGGACAGAGAAGGCGGACTCATCGCGGTTCATGTAATTCAGCGAAGGATCACGGAAGCGATAGATGTAGTTCTCGCGGATGAGCCGCTGGCAATAACTGAGGAAATGTTTCTGTTTTTCGCGACCTAAGGCGGCCAATTCTTCGGCTTGCTCTTTCATCCCTTTGACATTACGTGCCCAAGAATTGCGCATGATGGTCTTGAACTGCTCGAGAAAATAGAGGTTGTCTTCGTTGGTGCTGACGGCCTCAATAGCTTTCAGATAGTTACCTTCGGCCAAATGACTGATGCTTTTTGCATCATCGGACGAGAGTTGCAGTTCTGCCTGTAGAAATTGCTCCAAATCTGCCGGTAGGATAGGGGGCACATTGATCTGCTGAACGCGAGAAAGAATCGTGCCTAAGATTGATCCGGGGTCTTCAGATATCATTAGAATGACGGTGTTGGCGGGCGGTTCTTCGACGAACTTCAGTAGTTTGTTGGCGCAAGCGGGTTGCATCTTCTCAGGTAGCCATACCAATAGAATGCGATATTTTGCTTCGAAAATCTTCAATGACATCTTGCGGATAATCTGATTGCTCTCTTCTGCATAGATGATTGCTTGCGAATTACCTACCCCGAGATAGTCCAACCAGTCGTTGAGTCCGAAGTAGGTATTCTTCGATAAAAAACTGCGCCACTCGGAAAGATAGTCGTCGCATACCATTTTTTTCTTTTCTTTGTTGCGCACCATCGGAAAAACAAAGTGGAGGTCAAGGTGTGATAATTCGTTATATTTCAAGCAGGAAGAGCAGTGCCCACAGGCATCTGTTGCCGTACGGTCTGTACAGTTCAAGTATCGGGCATAAGCTAATGCCAATGCAAAGGCGCCCGTACCTCCCTTTTCGACGAAAAGTTGAGCATGCGGAACTACCCCCGTCTGCGCTGAATGCCGCAAATGCGACTTGACTTCTTCTTGTCCGATGATATCTTTAAAATACATACATCTTGATTTTGTTTTCCGAGAGCAAAGATATAAAATTGAATCGTGAAAATTGAGATATTGGTTGGTTTTTCGTATCTTTGCCAAATATTGGAAATACTGAATATAAAATAAGAAAATATATATACTATGTTTGACAATCTGAGTGAACGCTTGGAGCGTTCGTTTAAGTTGCTGAAGGGTGAAGGGAAAATCACCGAAATTAATGTAGCGGAGACATTGAAGGATGTGCGTCGCGCCTTGTTGGACGCCGATGTAAACTATAAAGTGGCTAAATCGTTTACGGATAGAGTCAAGGAA
>CAVJQR010000164.1:6259-6680 GCA_963651605.1 Agathobaculum sp. | reverse complement strand
GCGTTTCTATTTTGTATACACCGTGCAAAATTATAAAAATTATCCATAATATGATGCTTATTGTACAAGCTTTTCACTTTTAAGGACAAAATCTTACGTTAAAAGGACAAAACCACCATCGGAAAAAGGGCGGGACCGGCACGAAAAAAGCTCCCGAGCTTTTTCAAAAATGCTCGGGTGTTTTTTCAAAAAACATGCCCATGATTTTTCAGACAGCTCCCGATGCTTCTTTCTCCACTACCAACCAATAGCTCTCAGCGGTCGATCACATTGAATTCGTAGATGGCAGGGGGTGCCGTCGCCTTCTGCACACGAAGACGGATTTGCGAAGCGGAATATTTCTGCGGCAGACGAATCACCTTGCAGTCGCCCATCGGCTCGTCCGAGCAATAGACCGTCGTCCAACGCCCCTCCTGCAGCA
>CAVJQR010000164.1:0-6249 GCA_963651605.1 Agathobaculum sp. | reverse complement strand
CTGCAGCATGTCGACACTATACTGCCGGATGCGATTGAGGCGGATGTTTGAAAACATATCGTCGCTTTTGACAACATCACAACATTCGAAGATCGAAATCTTGTCGAACTGCTTCGTGGCGTCCAATGGGATGGTCAAGGTTGCCAACGTATCGCCCTCGGCTGCCTCCCAATAGGTCTGCATACCACCATCCGTAGCAAACGATGCGGCATGCGAGGGTTCCGACTCGGACGTGGCCGTGGCGGCACTTCCCAACGAGATAAACTCGCCGTTGCGGGGCAACGCCTCTCCTTTCTTGAGGCCACCCAAGCGGTGGTTCAATTCGATGGCCACATTGGCTTCATGTTCACGAATGCGCCCCGTCTGATCGGGTGGGAGATTCATGACCAGGGTGTTGCCGTTGTCGGTACACCAATAGAATAGTTCCTCCAATTCGTCCAAGTCGCGTGTCGGCTGCGCTTGCTGTTTGGCAAACCACGACCAGGCTTTGCTGATGCAGATCGTATGCTCGAACGGCATATAATAGGACTGTCCCTTTTCAAGATACTGTTTCTTGTCTGCCTTATGCGCCACCTTCGGGTCCCACAAGCGGAAATCGGTCGGGAAATATTGGAAGTAATATTTGTTGTCGACAATCATCGAATCGGGAAGAGCAAACTCGCGCTCGCCCTCTTTCAACACAATCGTATGGTTGACGCCCACCGCACAATGGGGCTGCAACGACTTGATCAGGTCATAAACGCGGGGAAGGTTCCAATCTTTCGGGGCACGGTCCCACCCTCCGTCGAGCCACAACTCGCAGATCGGGCCATAGTTGGTGAGCAACTCCGTCAGCTGATTGCACATAAAGTCGATATATTTCTCAGGGTCTTTGTCTTTATAGCAAGGCTCGCGGCGGTCCCACAACGAATAGTAGACGGCAAACTGCAGGCCGTACTTCTTGCAAGCCTTCGATACCTCGGCCACAATGTCTGTCGTCACCGGCGAATGCGCCACACTATAGTCGGTATATTTCGTATTCCACAAGCAGAAACCGTCGTGATGTTTCGTGATGAGCAACACATATCGGAAGCCGGCATCGCGCGCCACGCGCACCCATTGGTCGCAATCCAAGTCGGTGGGATGGTATTTTTCGATAGGAATAGAGCCGTCCGACCACTCTGTTTCGCCAAACGTATTGACCCCAAAGTGGATAAACATGCCATAACCGCGCTCCATCAACAGGCGTTGTGTCTCGTTCGGTTGCGTGGCCGGCACAATCTTCTGCGCATCAACTTGCTGCATCCCCAAGAGTAGTCCTAAAACAAACAATAATTTCTTCATGATATAAGATTTATTTTTAATCAGTTACCACTATAATTTTCCACCGCAAAGACTCAACAAGTCCTTGTCGAGCCGCTCCATATCGTATTGCTCGCGCAGAAAGAGGCGGGCACACATGGCAGCATCATCGCCCGCCCGATGGTGTTGTCCGAATGGAATATCAAAGGTTTCACAAAGATAATCCAAACGATGGCAGTCGAAATCGTAAAGCCTGCGGGCCACACGAAGAGAACAATAGAAGGAAGCCTCAGGCTTATTCAAGCCGTACAACTCCAACGAGCTGCGGATGCAACCCATATCGAACGCCGCATTGTGGGCTACCAATATCGGATAGTCCTCGAGATAGGCGGCAATATAGGCCCACACTTCAGGAAAGCCCGGCGACGAAAGGGTGTCTTCCGGCCGAATGCCATGCACTTTGATATTCCAATAACTATAGCGGTTGCCCTGCGGATGGACCAACCACGAGCGGGTTCCCATCACACGCCCCTCCTTCACCAAACAGATGCCTGCCTCACAAATGGAGGCGCGTTGGGCAGTTGCCGTTTCGAAGTCGATCGCCATAAATGTTTTGCACGTATTCATCTTTCCTATTGTTATCCACCACAAATATAAGATAAAATTTATATTTGCTTACACTTTAAGCGGTCGCAACACGAAAAAGAGACCTTTTTGTAGAAAATAGCTTGTAAATATCAAAAAAAATGACGAATATTGCGAGTTATTTAAAACAGGTTGTATAACAAAATAGGCAAATTGCACAATATTAATAATTAGTATACATATGAAGTATTTACCTCTTGTGACACTTTCGCTGTTGGCTTTGGCTCCGTCCATCCACGCACAAAGTGCATCGTGCTGCACTCCGCAAGACCCTACTTGCGAGAACTCGGCTTATGCAGGTTTCGACTGTGTAACGCTCTTGGACAGTACGGCAGTATCGGTACAATCGACCGGCTCCGGTTCGTTTGTCGTTTACAAAAAATTTAAAGTACAGACTCCCGCCGGCGGAGTGGCCAACCATGTCATCAAATATGATTACGACCCGCTGACGGCCTACGCCAAGTTCAAGCAAGCTACCATCTACCGCGCCGGTGGCGATGTAGTCAATATCGATGTAACGCAGGCATGCGACTATGCTGCTCCGGCCCGTGCCATCTATTGGGGTGCGCGCCAGATCATGTTAGAGTTAGGTCGTCTGAACCCGGGCGATGTCGTAGAATATGAAATCGAGAAGAAGGGATTCACCTATGCTCTGCTGGCTGAAGCCGCAGCGACCGAAGATGAATCGCGTTTCATCCCACCGATGAAAGGAAACTTCTACGATATCGTACCGTTTTGGGTAACAGAGCCGACTGTTCGCAAAGTATATCAAATCACTATTCCGAACGAAAAGGAGATCCAATTCCAATTCTATCAGGGTGCTTGCAGCTCGTCTATGCACTATGCCAACGGCAAGAAGGTCTATTCGTTTGCTATAACGGATGCATTCCCCACCAAGAAAGAGCCTAATATGGTAGATCTGTTTGATGCCGCTCCGAAGCTGATGCTCTCTTCTACCCCGGAATGGAAAGACAAATCATTGTGGTTCAACAAAGTGAATGAGGACTATGGCAGCTTCAATGCCATACCCGAAGCGCAAAAGAAAGTCGACGAGCTGATCAAAGGCAAGAAGACAGAGATGGAAAAGATCGCCGTGTTGACCCACTGGGTGGCCGACAATATCCGCTATGCGGGCATCAGCATGGGCAAAGGCGAAGGGTTTACCCTCCACAATCTGAAGATGAACTATACGGACCGTTGCGGTGTTTGTAAAGATATTGCCAGCACTCTGATCTCGTTCTTGCGTATGGCAGGCTTCGAAGCTTACCCCGCCATGACCATGGCAGGCAGCCGCGTGGAGAAAATACCGGCCGATCACTTCAACCACTGCGTGGCTGTCGTGAAATTGTCGAATGGAACCTACACACCGCTCGACCCCACATGGGTACCGTTCGTTCGCGAGGTATGGAGCAGTGCCGAACAGCAACAGAATTACTTACCGGGAACGAAAGAAGGATCTGACCTTTGCATCACTCCCGTCTCCGCTCCTGAGAACCATTACTTCAAAGTAAAGGCAAAGAATACGTTGGATGCCAACGGAACGTTGCGCGGTGAGCTGACCATCAATGCCGAAGGCCAATCTGACTCGAACGTTCGTCGTATCTTTACCGGCGGATGGCAAAGCGATTGGAAGAACAGCATGGAGCAACAATTGCTGGCCGTTTCTCCCAACGCCAAGCTGATCAGCGTCGATTGGGGCAAGGATCCGAAAGATTATTTGGCTGCTCCTATCAAAATCTCCTTCAAATATGAGATTCCCGAATATGCTCTGAAAGGCAACAACACCCTATTGGTGAAGCCGATGGTGATGAACAACTTGTACAACTCCGTGAAGTCGTTCTTGCGCATCAATACCGATTTGGACAAACGTCAGTATGGATTCAAAGATGGTTGCTCTCGCTTGGTCGTACAGGACGAGACCATCCAATTGCCGGCCGGCTACTCATTGGTCAACGCAGCAAAGGACGACAACAAGCAAAGCGGTGCGGCCGACTTCGAAGGCTCGTTGAAGCAAGAAGGCAACCAAATCGTTTTGCATCAGAAACTGGCACTGAAGAAGCGCGTCTACGAGGCTTCTGACTGGAGCGGATTCAAGACGGCTGTCGACGGATTCAAATCGTATGGAGATTATTTAGTGATTAAAAAATAATTCAATCTGAATAGAAATGACTCATTTATTGCATAAAATAGTTCTGCTGTTATCTCTTTTAGGCTGCACCTCTGCCATCTTTGCCGCAACAGCCAACGAAGCAGAATACAAGAAGTTGTCCAAGTCATGGACATTGAACGCCGATGGCAGCCAGGAGTTTCACTATAACATGGAGCTTACTGTCTATACTCACACGGCTACCCATAGTGCATACGGCGAATCGTTCGTCACCTACAATCCAACGTATCAGACCTTGAAGATCAACACCTCCTACACCAAGCAGAAAGATGGAACGATCGTCAAGACTCCTGACAATGCTTTCGTCGAAGTATTGCCAAGTGCCGCCGTCAATGCGCCCTATTACAACAATTTGAAGGAGATGGTTATCGTCCATACCGGTTTGGAATTAGGCGCTACCATCTATCTCGATTATACCTTGACCAGCAAGGCCGGCTATCTTCCTGCCTTGGATATCGCAGAACCTCTCGAGCAGACTTCTCCGGTAAAGGAATATACGATCTCTGTCTCTGTTCCGCAAGGGAAAGAGTTGCACTATAGCGTCATCAACAGTAACGCCCAAGCGAAGACAAGTGTCAGCAATGGACAGTCACAAACGACATGGACATTGAAAAACACGCCCGCTTCCAGCCGTGCCCGCTACCAGCGCTCGGATGCTCCTCTACTGACCGCTACAACCTATGCTTCTCAAGCCGAAGCGTTGAAGTCGATCTACGCACAAATGGAGACGAAACAAAGCAATATGCCTCTCCTCTCTTTGGCTGAAACAGTGACAACCGGCAAGAGCAACGACGCAGAAAAAGCACAAGCCATCGTGTCGTTCATCCACAAAGAGTTCGGACACAGCGCACTCTCTCTCGAGGAAACGGGCTATCGTATCCGTCCTGTCGAGGATGTTATCAACTCTGCTTATGGAACGGATGCCGAACTTGTAAACTTGACTCAAGGCTTGTTGAACGCACTGAAGATCAAAGCCGAGCCGTGCGCTCTCTACCCTGTTCAGAATCCCGACAACAAAATGGGCTTGAAACGAATTCATTTGTTCGTGAAAGCAGACGTGAACGGCCAAACTTGGTTGATCGATCCGAAGAAAGAATCCATGGATCAAGCCGGGTGGATGGCATCACGCAACTATATTGCCGACTTGAAAGGTGGCAACGCGCTCTCTTTGCCAACCATTGCTGCCGACTTGACATACGAGGCAACGCTGAAATTGACAGAAGGCAAGGCTGAGGCCAACGTGAAAGCGGAGGTTCCTTCTGCAATGATCGACTATACAGACTGCAAAGCTGCCGCTTATACGGCCGGTGATGAGAAAGCAACCGTAAAAAGAACGGCAGACAAGACGCATATCGAGTTCACAACCGAAGCTAAAGTGGCTGAAACAAACGGCATCACAACCGTAACATTGCCCGATTCGCCGGCAGGAATGGCCCATACTCCCTATGTAAAAGGAAACACAACCCGCGACTGCAATTTGGTTTTGCCGTATGCCGCCAACGAATCTTATACGTATACCGTTCAGATTCCGGCCGGCAAGAGTTGTATCACTCCCAACACAACAAAGAATGTCAGCAATGCAGCCGGATCGGTTCAGATCACCATCGAGCAGAGTGGCGACCGGGTAACTGTAAAACGTTCGTTGAAGATGAAGTCGGCAACCATCTCAAAGAGTGATTATACCGCATTCCATACGTTGTTGGCGACTTGGGTTAATCCGAACTATAACGTCTTGATGTTTAATAATAAATAACATGAATACAAATGAAGTTCCTGTTTTACTGCTGACCGGTTACCTGGGCAGCGGTAAAACCACTTTAGTAAATCGCATTCTCTCCAACAAAAAAGGCATCAAATTTGCCGTTATCGTCAATGATATCGGCGAAGTAAACATCGATGCCGACTTGATTCAGAAGGGTGGCGTCGTCGGAAAGAAAGACGATAGCTTGGTAGCTCTTCAAAATGGTTGTATCTGTTGTACGCTGAAGATGGACTTGATCGAGCAGTTGAACGACATCCTCAAGATGAAACGTTTCGACTATATCGTGATCGAAGCGAGCGGTATCTGCGAACCGGAGCCTATCGCCCAAACCATCTGCTCTATTCCTCGGATGGGAAAAGAGTATACCAAATATGGCGTTTGCAAGCTGGATTGT
>CAVJQR010000163.1:0-6690 GCA_963651605.1 Agathobaculum sp. | reverse complement strand
TGCTTTACCAAGTCATTGATGACCCATTTTTCGAAATTGATCTTTTTGAGCATCATTGCCGAGCGGATATAATTCTCGTTCTTGGAATGGTGGGCCAACGCGCGGCCGATCTCTTCGCTGTATCTCTCCTTTTGCGCCACTTCATAGAGCATCATGATATAGTGTGCCAGGGCATCGGTAGCCACAAACACCACCGAATGCTGATCTGTATGGAATGTTCCCGACCGAAACCCCTCTTTCTTCAGTTCGTCCTTGCAGTTGATCAGGTAGGGAGGCTCGTCGAAGTCGCCCAAATGCCCGAAGCTGTGCTCCAACTGCCGGGTAGCCTTGTTGTAATGGAAGGCCACACTATCGCCAAAGCTGATCCACTCGCAGCGGTCGGCTGCGGTCCGCCATACCGCCACAAGGGTAGCAAACGAGCCTTCGTCGTAGAACTTCTCCAACGGCATTCCGCCCATCTCTTTCGCCACCTTTTCGTATTTGTTGTAGAACGGTTCCCATATCGTGTCGATCCAACCGTCCATGGCCTCGGCGCTTCGAATGGGGCCGATCGGAAGATGGTCCAAAAGATAGCGCGACCACCGCTCGGCAAAGAGTCCGCCGCCCCCTGCCCCGTCCGATACTGCAATCCTGTTCCCGCAAGCCAGGGCTGCATCCTCATTAATGCAACCCGGCTCCGGTTTCCCCATCGTTTTACATTTCGTTTTCATAGGCTTATCTGCTGATGTTCGTCGGCGTACCAATATCCATTAGTTTGATGAGAGAGGTGGCATCGGCATTGACTCCCATCGCCACATGTCGGCCCGGCCGGTCGTCGTGCAGGTTACGGGCAATGTCATCGTTGTATCTGAGTGGCAACAGGCTCGACATCTCGAAGAGGGTCTCTGCAAACATATCACCTCGCAGTTCGTTTTTCTCGATAGGGCAAATGACCTCCTCGGCCGACTTGCTGGCGGCGAAATGGATATTGAAAAGGATCACATTGCCGTCGTTGGTAAACATCGATTTCAGCTCGTTCGCCTGCTGGAGAACATGTTCCTTGGTAGCTCCGTTGAACACTCCGTCCGTGATATGGATGATCGTAGGCGGATAGCAATCCTTTTCATGATGGTCGCGCATCCATACGTCGAGTAGTTCATGGGCACGGTCGAAGGCTTTGTGTACATGTGTCCAATGGCCGTCGTGCCGGGCCTCCATCCATTGCACCTTTTCCACCTCTTTGATTACCGGCCCTTTGCGCGTCTTTTTCTCTTCGCGGACGGTGATTTTCTTGTAGGGATGGTTGCGCAGCTCCTCGGGCGAGACGAAGGTCCGGTTTTCCAGATCGCCGTTCCACCCGCTGTATACGTTTTCGCCGTAGCCGATCACCGCGATGTCATAGTAGTGGCGCACCTCGTTCGACTTGATGCAGCGCAGTACCAGCTCGTTGATCTGTTGGTTCACGATGCGGGCAGCTGCCTCCGACATGGTCATCTCCTCGCCGAGAAGGGTGGTTGTCCGCTGCATGCTCACCGACTGATCCACGATGAAGATGAAAGCCGTCGGGGTGTTTCGGGTTATCTGGGCCGTGTAAGGAGTCTTGCTCTGCAGTGCCTTCGGCCGGTTGGGAACCGATATTCCGAAGTTGCCGATATTGGTTATACACTCCAGGGGGATGAAATTTTTCACCAATACTTCCGCCTGATAGAACGGCTGTTCGCCGGGGTCGAGGTCGAAATGCCGGTCGGCTTTCACTGCTTGAAAGTGGATGGCCCGGAGATCGTCCAACGTTTCGCCCACATGCGCCCCCGTCTTCGTAGCGTTTCTATCGGCATATTTGGTGTTTTTCCACCCGACCACCTGCGGATCGATCTCGAGCAGCACCGGGTTGGAGATGCGCCCGTCGTTCATGGCCACGTACATCATAGGGTGGTTTCGGACGAAGCTGACCCGTACGTAATGCTGCAGATTGTCGCGGCTGTCCAACTGTCGCGACAAAAGGCCGCCGCCCGGTTTGGCAATGGCAATGGATTGGCCCTCGCAGTCGGCCCACGAGTAGAGCCCGCCATGGCGTATGATCGACTCCAGATTGTCACGGTCGGTAAAATGATACAGTTTCTTTATACCATGCTGTTCCAGCACTTCCTGAAATTCCTTGTAGTTGTTTTTGCGTTCCATGTCAATTGATTTTTAGTCAAACAATGTAAGTTCTTTGGGAGGTGTCACCTCCTTTTTCGGCCGCGAGGTGCCGAAAGGGTACAATCCTTCGGTATATGCCTTCACGAGATAGGCATGCGAAAGCGGTTGCGTTGCGCTGTCCACATCGCAGCAAGTGTTATAGTCGAGCAGCACGATCGTCTGTTTTTGGCTGGCTTTCCGCAACCGTTCGATGATGTGCTGCACCTTGTTTTCCAACACCCACCGGTAGGCCGGCAGGTAGATCAGGCGTTTGGCCTCCACATAATCCAGTATTTCCGTCCCGTTCACCCCTTTTCGGTGGCCGAGCACCTTGCCGTGGGTTTTCACGGTGCGCTTGATGTTCTTCATCGTGTCGTTGTGAAACATATCGATGTCGATATCCTCGCCTTCGAACACCTTGAGCCCCTGCCATATACCTTCGACACAGGCCGCCGTATACCCCTCGCTAAACGGCACGGGGATACCACCATGCGGATAGAAAGGGCTGAGTTTCACCAGTCCGTCTTTCGCCTGACTCGTCACGTCTGCAATGATGGCATCGGGATATTCCCGAAGGATCGTCTCCCGCTTCTTTCGTTTCGATGCTATTTGTATCATGATAACCACTATTTTTTTGCAAATTTACGCAACAACAAGCTTTTCGACAAGCCTACCGTTCACTATTTGTATAGCAAATGTCGTTTGCTACTAAGCCCATTGTTGCCGCATCTGCTTCACCAAGGGAGCAGGTGCCTGTTTTGAAGTCTGCAGCAGACTTCCCGATGGCCGTCTGTTTATGACCTCTCTTCTGTTTGGTCCGTCATAAGCTATGGCAACAGCAACCGGAGGCCGAGGTTGTTGTTCCTGTTGTCCGGTTTGTTCCTGTTGCGGTTTGATACGCGGCAGTTCCTCGCATTGTTGTTCCAACTGCCGCCCCGGTTCACACGGTTAGAGCCGTCCGTTTATGACAACCACCGCTTCGTTTTTACATATTGTCCTATTTATCCTCGCATGACGCTCTCACGGAATCCGCGACAGGCAGCATGTTGTGTGAATGCCACAAGAGGAAGCACATGCTGGGCCAGTGTCTGTTCGTCCCATTGCCCACACTCGTAACGGCGTTCGTACCGTAGCAGTTTCGAACGGAAACGGCGCTTGCTTCTGCCGGAAAGCAAGCAATAATGCGGCAATATCTTGTAGCCAAGAAACAGTTGTCCCTCTTTTGCCTGCCGGTATATGGGCGGCTTCAACGTCAACCGCAGTTTCTCTTTGGCATAGACGGTACACTCTTTCACACATTGGCGCAGGGAGAAGCTGTCGTCGGAGAGCATCATGATGTCGTCCATATACCGTATATAGAGAGGGATTCTCCATTGTTCCTTTGCCCGGTGGTCAAGATCGGAGAGATAGAGGTTGGCCATGTATTGGCTGGTAAGATTACCAATCGGCAACCCTTTGTCGTCTTCACCATAACTGTCTATTATATGGTCGAAAAGAGCGAGCAACCATGGGTCTTTAAACATCCTCCGCAGCCGGTTCTTGAGCACCGTGTGGCTGACCGAGTCGTAATATTTCCGCACATCCAGCTTGACGCTGTACGGATAACGCGCCATACCCTCTTTCGCCTTATCGAGAGCGGCATACACCCCCATGCCTTTTCTTGTGGCATAAGTTGTCTCGATCAGCGTACGGTCGAAGGTGTCATGGCAGATGTTCATGATGGCATGATGCACCACCCGCTCACGGAAAGGAGCCGCACAGATACGGCGCTCCTTGGGGTCGTGGATGGTGAAGTAATGGTAATGACCAAGTGACGGTGTCCCTTGGTCGAGTGCCTCCCTTATCTCAAGAAGATTGCTGTCGAGGTGAGCGGCAAAATCCACCACTTCGCTCTTCTGCTGCTTGCCACGCCTCGCTTTGCAATAGGCAAGATAGAGGTTGTCAAGGTCAAGAATACGCTCTTTAAAATGGCATTGTCTCTTCATTATCGTCAGTTTTCAATGTGTCGTTTTCTTTTGTTTGACAGAAAAGCGGACCATATTTTTCCACCTTGCCCTTGCCTATACCGGCCACCTCCGTCATCGACTGCGGGGTCAGTTCCGAGAGTTTTGCCAGTTCGGCCAGCTCCTGATCCGTAAATATCACATAGGCCGGTATGGCTTCTTTCTCGGCAATCTGCTTCCTTATCTTACGCAGTTGGGCGAATTTGTCGAACGTGGCAGGATCCAGCACTTTCATATAGTCCACTTTTCCCTTCGGCTTGGAAGAATCGGCGGTATCGCCCGTTCTGTTCTGCTCAAGGTAGGTCACACAAAATGTCCAGCAGCTATTTCCATCGATGGCTGCAAGTTCCTTCTTGATGTCCACAATTCGCTGCGAACGAAGGAAATGGTTGATTTCTTCCATAGCTTCCTCTGTGGCTGCTATGGGCAGATAGAATATCTTTATTTGCATACTGTTTTCGTTTTTTCGTCAGAGAACCGGCCGGGTGAGAAAATCTTTTCCCGAGCCGCCTCCCGCGGCTCTCCTTTTTCATTTTCTCATCCGGCCTCTTTTTTCCTTTTTCTTTTCCTGCTCTTACAGAAGAGAGGTCAAACTATGGCAACAGCAACCGGAGGCCGAGGTCGTAAGTTCCAGTAGTCCGGAAAGATCCTGAAGCGGTAAGATACGCGGCAGTACCTCGCAAAGTAGTACCAACTGCCGCCCCGGTACACACGGTAAGAGCCGGAAGTGGGGCCGGTAGGGTTGGTCTGCGGTACGGATGGATAATCTTCATACCAATCATGACACCATTCCCATACGTTGCCTGTCATATCGTATAGCCCCAATTCGTTGGGTCTCTTTTGGCCAACGGGGTGGGTCTTGCGACCACTATTCGCATCATACCACGCCACCTCGTCTATATTGTTGCTGCCACTGTATTTGTAACCTTTGCTCTTTTGGCCACCCCGGGCGGCATATTCCCACTCCGCCTCCGTTGGCAGGCGGAATGTTTGGCCCGTCAGCTTGTTTAATCTCTTTATAAACTCCCGGCAATCATCCCATGAAACTTTTTCAACCGGCAGATCATCTCCCTTGAAGCCGGAAGGATTGTTTCCCATCACCGCCTTCCATAGGGCCTGCGTCACCGGATACTTGCCAATGGCATAGCTACTGAGGGTCACCTGATGCACCGGTTTTTCCCAATCAAAAGCATCACCGCCCTGCTCCTCCGTAGCTCCCATCCTAAATGTGCCGCCCTCTATGGGGATCATCTCGAACGAGATGCCGTTCACGGTGAAGGTCTGCCGGGAAGGAGCGGCCGGTTGCGGCAAAGAGCGATGGGCCAGCAGCGGATAGAGCAGCGGGCGCTCCAACCTGCCACTCGAGGCCACCAGCAGAAAGGCCGCCATATAGGGCGCCACGTGCGATTGCTCGACGTAGGGGGTGAAGTGCGACAGGATATCTTTCGGCTCGGCCGAGGTGAAACCGTCGAAGTCCATCGGCTCGAAACAGTCGGCCATCAGCACCAAAAGGATAAAGACAGCGGCATAGTCGTCGGCATACGCATCAAAATCCTGTTGCGCACGCCCCTTGAAGCGGTAGAGCGGTGTCCCTAATTCGCGGGCCTGCTGCCCCCGCATGGCGGGTACGAACATTCCGTCATAGTCCACCAGCACCAGCTCGCCCGTCTCCGTCACGATGATATTGTCCGGCTTCAGGTCGCCATGGGCAAACTCCTGATGGAGCAGCCAAAAGAGCAGTTCGCGGAACCGGTTCGCCAATTGCACCCGTCGGTGCGGATCGTGGCGGACGCTCTTGACATAGCGGTCGAGGCTGATGCCCTCCACCCAGTCCATCAGCAGCACGGGAAACTCCCGGTCGGCGGACTGGTTCGTGTCTACGAAGAGTTCCTTTTCGAGATATTGCGTCGGCACCAGATAGGGCGACGGGACGTTTGGCAGGTATTGGCAGATTTGGCGATAAGCCTCTTCGCGCCCCTCCTGCTCTTTGATGAAGCACTTGACGGCATAATCCTTCTCGCCGTCCGTCATCTTGAACACGACTGCGAAGTTGCCACTGCTCATAACGGGCTCGCCTCTTGCATCCAACACCGGCACAAGATCCGACAGTTGGTCGAAATTGTCTTCCGCATTCAAAATCGCTTCTCTATATTCTGATATCAATGGATATTGCATAAGTATATGGTGTTTTTCTATGATTTATATTTCCTATCCCCCATCCGCAAATATAACAATTTTTTCGAAAAAAACCACACCCGGCATTGCAGAAAAAAAACATGCCGAACGTTTTTGAAAAAGGTCGGCATGATGCGTGAAAAAGGTGCCGATGTTTTTTGGGGGGCGTGCGGGGTGGCACTATAATGGACCCCGCGGTCATGGGTGGCACACCGGCCCGCCCATCTATCATGGTAGTATTGCTGTCCGCTAAAACTTTTAACCTATTGTTATTCTCTTTTGAAAAAAGGAGCTTCGCTTTAGCGTGAGTCGGAACGACTCATCCCTTGGGCCTAAGCTGGTTGGCGTTAAACGG
>CAVJQR010000162.1:0-6774 GCA_963651605.1 Agathobaculum sp. | reverse complement strand
AGAGCATAACCTTGCCAAGGTTAGGGTCGCGGGTTCGAGTCCCGTCTTCCGCTCAACGAAGAGCAACAAGCGGTTGCTTCGTAGATATGTACTGAATGCCCAGGTGGCGGAATGGTAGACGCGCTCGTTTCAGGTGCGAGTGGTTTAGCGATCGTGCAGGTTCGAGTCCTGTTCTGGGCACTGCGCATATGGCGTAGAATGCGTAGGTGGTGGAATTGGTAGACACGCTACTTTGAGGGGGTAGTGCCGGTTACGGCGTGTGAGTTCGAGTCTCATCCTACGTACTAAAGAGTTAAGGTAATAGAGTTTTATCTGTCTGTATAACTATTTTTTTGAAATAGATTATATGGACTTTTTTTATTTTAAGATGGTCAAAAAGAAAAATCAGGGAAAGAAACGCAGCAAGGCCAAGACCTCGACGGTCATCACCAAAGCCAAAGGGATATTCTTTGGTGCATGTTTTTGCGTGGTTGCCATAGCTGCTTCATTATTCACCTACCAAACCATTTCTCCCTATTGGGATAAATATATAGCCAATGACGAAGTCGAACAGGTAGAACTTCCCGAGACCACCGAAAAAAAAGCGAATCAATCGCAAAAAAAAGAGCAGAATACCACTCCGAAAACATCCCAAAAATCAAACAGCAAGTCGGAGAAAAACCGTACAAACAACTCAACGGAGCTCAAAGAGTTCCCTGCAAACGCAGAATTGCCCGTCTGCCAAAAGAAAGTTACCGAACAGATTATTACCCATACCGGCTATACTGTCTCGTATAATTCAGACTATCGCATTGCCAACTGGGTAGCATACGAACTGACAAGCAAAGAGGTGCAGACGGAAAAAGCACAGCGTGAAGACAAAAAGAACAAATTCATATCCGACCCGATGGTGGAAGGAGCTACAGCTGAAAACAGCGATTATACAAGAACGGGATACGACCGCGGCCACTTGGCTCCGGCAGCCGATATGAAATGGTCGTACAAGGCCATGCTTGAATCATTCTATCTGAGCAATATCACCCCGCAAAAGCCGCAACTGAACCGGGGTATTTGGAAAGAACTTGAAGAGCAATGCCGCCAGTGGGCCGTGGAAAAAGGGTCATTGCTGATAGCTACCGGCCCTGTGATCACCTCCGATTTGAAACGTTTAGGGAAGAATCGGGTGGCCATTCCGCAACAGTTCTACAAAGTGATCTGCACGATCGAAGGCAACCGTTGCGAGGCTGTCGGATTCTTGTTCGAGAATCGGGATTACGGTTCGACACAACTGAAAGATATGATGATACCCGTCGACGAAGTGGAAAAGGTAACCGGAATAGATTTCTTCCCAGCCCTACCCGATGCCATCGAGAATGAAGCGGAAGCAGTTGTCCATAAAAACGTATGGTCATACTAAGCCGAAAGTTTATCATGGTATAATAAACAAGGTGTCACATTCGTTTTCTCACAAAGAGAAACAAGCAAAAAAGAAGAAGGAACAGCAAAACATGAGCATATATTCAGATTTAATCGACAAGAAAAAGCAGATAGCAGTCGTCGGATTAGGCTATGTCGGCCTCCCCATTGCTTTGGAGTTGGCCAAAAGCATGTCTGTAATCGGGTTCGACATCAATGAAACACAGCTGAAAAGATTGCAGCAACATGAGGATCCCAACCGTGAATTGGACAAAGACCAATTCCTTCACCGCGACATTTGCTTTACCTCTTCGAAAGAGGTACTGAAGAAAGCCTCGTTCTATATAGTTGCCGTTCCGACACCGATCGATCAACATAACGAACCGGATCTGAAACCTCTGCTTTCTGCCACGCAGACAATAGGAGAAGTATTGGACCGAGGAGATTATGTAGTCTATGAATCGACCGTATATCCTGGCTGTACGGAGGAAGATTGCATTCCACTCATGGAAAAAACATCGGGACTAAAAGCCGGCGAAGAGTTCAAGTTTGGCTATTCACCCGAGCGTATCAACCCCGGCGACAAGAAACATACACTTCAGAATACGGTCAAGATCGTCTCAGGATGCGACGAGGAAGCCGTACAGAACATATATAATGTATACCAAAACGTCGTAACTGAAGCAGGATTGCACGTGGCACCCAGCATAAAAGTGGCCGAGGCTGCTAAAATTATCGAGAATACCCAACGCGATGTCAACATTGCCTTGATGAATGAGCTCTCTATCATTTTCGACCGCATGGGAATCAATACATACGATGTTTTGGAGGCCGCCGGTACCAAATGGAATTTTCTGCACTTTACTCCGGGGCTTGTCGGTGGACATTGCATCGGTGTGGATCCCTATTATCTGGTTCATAAAGCAAAAGAGTTGCAATATCATCCCAAAATGATCAACTCCGGCCGGTTTGTCAACGACTCAATGGGAAGATACATTGCCAAGAAAATTGTCAAACGGATTCTTTCGTTAGGGAAAAACATATTGAATGCCCGCATATTGATTTGGGGCATTACCTTCAAAGAGAATGTATCGGATATCCGAAACTCGAAAGTTGTTGACATGATCCACGAGTTTCAAGACTTTGGAGCACAAGTCGATGTGGTCGACCCTATGGCATCCCCCTCGGACGTGGAGCGCGCCTATGGTATCAAACTAAGCGAATCGCCCAGCGGAAAGTATGATGCAATGGTCGTAGCCGTAGCTCATCAAGATTATTGCCATTGGGAAGAAGACTATTTTCTTTCGTTGGCTAACGGAAAAGCTGTCGTTGGAGATATCAAAGGAATCTACCGGCACAAAATCCATCAATTGGATTATTGGTGCTTATAATCTGTAAGCAGTTTTGAGCACGTCATTTTTAATTATTTTAAAACTCATGGGTAAATTGCGGGTTACACTGTGATTTTGCGTTAAATTTAGCGCGTTTTTAAACAAGAGCCTTCAAAAAAGTTCAAAAATATGTTGTAGAATATCTTTTTTTATTTGGATATTTTCAATAAAATCTAAATCTTTGTATTCAGATAACCTAAACAATCTTTTTGCCTTATCAGACTAATACCTATTAAAAACCTATAAAGGGAATCTTTGAACAAAGATTCCCTTTTATATTATCCACCTAAGCCTGTTTTCCCATCAATATAGAAAGCTGAAATAATCATGCCGGGCTTTTCAACAAACGAAGGTACAATAAAAACAAAAGGGTGCATGGAAGAGATTCGCATGCACCCTTTCTTTATAATGGTTGTGCTCTTCTTACTTGCACATATCGTGGATGATTTGGATCAGTTCACCACCCAATTCTTCCGCTTCCTGCATAGTATGCGCCTCCGAATAAATACGAATGATCGGTTCGGTATTGCTCTTGCGCAAGTGAACCCACTTGTCAGGGAAGTCAATCTTCACACCATCGATATCTGTAATGTCATACTGTGCGAATTTTTCTTTCACCTTTGCCAAAATAGCATCAACATCAATTTCAGGAGTCAACTGAACTTTCTGTTTAGAGATGAAATATTCCGGATAGGTTGCGCGCAACTGACTAACAGTCATCTGCTTCTTTGCCAAATGAGTCAAGAACAATGCGATACCAACCAAAGCATCACGTCCGCAGTGGCTCTCCGGATAGATGACACCACCATTGCCCTCACCACCGATAACGGCATGAGTGGCTTTCATTTTCGTCACGACGTTTACTTCTCCGACCGCTGCAGCATTGTATTCACAGCCGGCATAACGGTGAGTCACATCGCGCAAGGCACGGCTTGAACTTAGGTTACTTACCGTATTACCCGGAGTATGGCTCAGTACATAGTCGGCAACAGCCACCAAAGTGTATTCCTCAACGAACATTTCACCATTCTCACAAACGATAGCCAAACGGTCAACATCGGGGTCAACCACAAAGCCTACATCTGCTTTTTGTGTACGGATCAAGTTCGAAATATCCGTCAAGTTTTCAGGAAGCGGTTCGGGGTTGTGTGCAAAGTTGCCGGTTGGGTCGCAATTCAATTCCAAGATCTGCTCAACACCCAAGGCTTTCAACAGGGCCGGTATGGCAATTCCACCGACAGAGTTCACACAATCGATAGCAACCTTGAAGTTGGCGGCCTTGATAGCCTGGACATCTACCAAATTCAATGCCAATACCGAATCTATATGCTTCTGAATATAAGTTGTATCCGTGATAACTTTACCCAAATGATCCACGTCTGCAAATTCGAAATTATCCTTAGCAGCCAATTCCAATACCTCAGCACCTTCGGCAGCATTCAGGAACTCGCCTTTCTCATTCAGCAACTTCAAGGCATTCCATTGCTTAGGATTGTGACTGGCAGTCAAGATGATACCGCCACAAGCTCCCTCCATAGCAACAGCCAGTTCCGTTGTCGGAGTTGTAGCCAAATCAATATCGACCACGTCGAAGCTCATGCCTGTCAACGTTCCCAAAACCACATGCTTTACCATTGGGCCTGAAATGCGGGCATCGCGTCCAACGACAATCTTATTTGATGTCACTTTTGTGTTTTTACGAATGAATGTAGCGTAGGCTGCTACAAACTTCACGATGGCCAATGGGTTAAGACCATCTTCCGGGTTACCTCCGATTGTACCTCGAATACCGGAAATAGATTTAATTAGTGTCATAGTGTTTTATTTAACAATGTCCTTACTCTTACTTATCAAAGATGTATCTTACCTTCTGGAAATAGACCGGTTCGCCGGCTGATGAAAGGGTTGACGAAGAAACCTTAAATGGAACGATCAACTTGACGTAGGAACTGTCGCCAACATAATCCAAACCGGAAGCCAATCCTTCGCTAACGAAATAATTCAAGTTAGAGAATGCCCCCTCATCCTCGATAGCTTCGTTGATACCATACTTGAACGTTACCGGGAACTGGCTGCTTGAAAATCCATCAATAACCGTCGTATCAGTCATGAAGATTCGTGCCACGAAACGACAGATGACCCGTGTTTCATAACTGGTAGCCCGATTGCCATTGCCTGAGTCTATGACATTCAGATAAACGCCATTGTCCATTTTGTAAAATTCATTCTCCTTAAACACACCGTCTTTGGGATAAGACGACAGGACAACGATACCTTCTGAATCCATAAGCCGTTCAATTGCTTTCTTTTCGGCCTTCAACATATCTGTATACGAAGTTGTTTTGTTACAAGATATAACAGAGAACATCGCACAGAGCAACACCACGATTCCAATTATCTTTTTCATTTATTCTGAATTAATGATTTTACAAGGCAAATATAATTAATCTCCTTCAATTTGAATCCGTTATTTTTTTATTTTCTTTCCTATTAACAGGGTTCAACACTTCCAAGGCTGCATTAAATCGGTCTACAGCTTCGTCCAATGAACCATAGAACTCGCCGCCGGAAGCATTCTTGTGTCCTCCGCCATTGAAATAGGTGGAAGCAAACTCATTGCAGGGAAAATCACCGACTGATCGCAATGACAATTTCACATATTCGTCGCCTTCGCGGATGAATGCACTGAAACAAATTCCCTCGATGCTCAACGGAATATTCACAAACCCTTCTGTATCACCCGGTTGATAGTGAAATTGATTCAATTCATTCTGCGTCAAGACAATCACCGCCGTCTGTTTTTCCTTATAGACTTTCATCTTTTCGTAGAGGACATAACCTTGCAGACGAAGGCGCGACTCGGAGCTGACCTGAAAGACTTGGCGATAGATGCGGTCTTTGTCGATTCCTTTCTTGATCAATTCACCGATGATCGTATAGATCTCAGGACTGTTCGAGTTGTAAGTAAACGCCCCCGTATCCGTCATCATCCCGGTATAGATGCATTCGGCAGTCTCTTTCGAAAGCAGATCGAACATCCCCATCCGACAGATGAAGCGGAAAATCATCTCGCTTGCCGATGAAATTTCGGGATGAGACATGACCACCTGACAGAAATCTGCCGGAAATAGATGGTGATCGATCATCACTTTCCGACCGGGAGACGCCATAAGAGCTTCCGCCATTCGGTCCACCCTCTTCGGTTCGTTGAAATCGAGGCAGAACACCACGTCCGCCTCTTGAAGAAGTTTATCGGCAAACTCTTTATATTTGTCATATAAAATAATATCTTTTGCGCCGGGCATCCAACGATAACACGCCGGAAAGCTATTGGGCACAATGACATTCACGCTTTCTTTGTCGCAAGCATTCAGAAAATGGTAGAGGCCCAACGAGGCGCCCAAAGCATCTCCATCGGGAGAGACATGTGAAACGATCACAAATTTTTGTCCCTTCTCCACATATTTTTTTGCTTTCTGAATTTTCTCTTCCGGTATGATCTTCGTTATCATAATCTCTTATTTAGCTTTTTGCAAAGATAATCAATAATCCACATCACGCCAACCCCAATTCGTACAAACAAGCTTGCACTTCTTTGTCGCTGCCCATGTGTTTGCCTTCGTCGTCCGACAATTTAACGCATTCGCGCCATGGTTGGTTGTCATTCATCCGGCAACGGGACAGTTTCATCACGATATTGGACGGCTTATGTCCCGTATCGTTTGTCAAATTCGTTCCGATACCGAACGCACAACGGATCTTTCCCTTGCAATAATCCCACAGTTTCAACGATTTTTCGAAATTGAGGGCATTGCTGAAGATGATGGTTTTCGTTGTTGAATCGATACCCAAGTCGCGGTAACGCGCCACCAACTGATCTATAAATTCGAACTCATTGCCGGAATCGCAGCGTACGCCATCAAACAGTTTGGCTTGCTTTCGGCTGAAGTTCGACAAGAACGACTCGGAGGTGTAAGTGTCTGACAAA
>CAVJQR010000161.1:0-6779 GCA_963651605.1 Agathobaculum sp. | reverse complement strand
GTATTATCAACAACAAATAAATAACATTTACAGTTATAATTATTTAAACAAATAAAATAATTTATTATTTCTGCGAAATTATTTCAATTGTAATGTGCGTAATCTCGTGGAATATGGCTATATTTGTCGCCACAAACAAAAGCGAAATCGAAAATTTAAAAATATGGCTATGACAAATAGTAGACGTGACTTTTTGAAAAAGTCTTCATTGGCCGGTGCATCGCTTATCACGGCGCCGACATTGTTAAGCAGTTGCTCTGCCGGAACATCATCGGAAGCAGCCGCTCAAGAAGTAGCAAGTTCATTGGATACACAGTTGATAGTGCCGAAAAATCAAGGATTGAAGATCACCGGTACCTTCTTGGATGAGATCTCGCATGACATTCCTCACCAGAATTGGGGCGCAAAAGAGTGGGACATCGACTTCCAGCACATGAAGAAAATCGGTATTGATACAGTGATTTTGATCCGTTCAGGCTATCGTAAGTTCTTGACTTACCCTTCAAAATATTTGCTGAAGAAAGGTTGTTATATGCCATCGATCGACTTGGTTGAGTTGTTTTTGACCTTGGCCGACAAATACGATATGAAATTTTACTTCGGGCTTTACGACTCAGGCCACTATTGGGACACGGGCGACTTGAGCTATGAGATTGAAGACAACCGCTTTGTGATCGATGAAGTATGGGAAGCTTACGGTCACCACAAGAGCTTCGGCGGATGGTATATCAGCGGCGAAATCAGCCGTGCCACGAAGGGGGCTATCAGTGCTTTCTATGCTATGGGCAAACAGTGCAAGGATGTTTCAGGCGGCCTTCCAACATTCATCTCTCCTTGGATCGATGGAAAGAAAGCCGTTATGGCGAATGGTTCGGCCTTGACAAAGGAAGATGCCGTATCGGTTGAGCAGCACGAGAAAGAATGGAGCGAAATTTTCGATGGCATTCACGAGGTAGTTGATGCTTGTGCTTTCCAAGACGGTCACATTGACTACGATGAATTGGATGCTTTCTTTGAAGTGAACAAGAAAATGGCTGATAAATATGGTATGAAATGTTGGACGAATGCCGAAAGTTTCGACCGTGACATGCCGATCAAGTTCTTGCCGATCAAGTTCGACAAGCTTCGTATGAAGTTGGAAGCTGCTCGGCGTGCCGGTTACGACAAGGCCATCACATTCGAATTCTCTCACTTCATGAGTCCGCAATCTGCCTATCAACAAGCCGGTCATTTGTATGATCGCTATTGCGAATATTTCGAAATCAATAAATAAAAAGGAAGCATATGGCAAAATCAGCTGTCAACTTTTCTTATTTGCTTTTCCTTTCTGTGGTGGCTGCCTTGGGCGGTTTCTTGTTTGGATATGATGCAGCTGTCATATCCGGTACCGTCTCACAGGTGACAAGCCAGTTCCAATTGGACGAAATCCATGTAGGATGGTTTGTGGGTTGTGCCTTGATCGGCTCCATTATCGGGGTACTCATGGCCGGAAAATTGAGTGACAAATGGGGTAGAAAGCTGACCATGATTGTGGCTGCTCTCTTCTTCTCCGTTTCAGGCTTGGCATGCGCTTTGGTCAGCAACTTCGAATCGTTGGTGATTGCTCGTATGTTGGGCGGTATAGGTATTGGTATTGTCTCTATTGTTTCACCGTTGTATATCTCTGAAATCTCCATAGCCGAATATCGTGGGCGCTTGGTTTCTCTCTATCAGTTGGCTGTAACTATCGGATTCTTGGGGGCTTATTTGGCTAATTTTCAATTGCTTCACTTCTCGCAAAGCGGGGCGGAGTTGGGAAGCTTGCTGATGCAGAAGATTTTTGTATCGGAAGTATGGCGTGCTATGTTGGGCTTTTCCGGCATTCCGGCTATTCTCTTTTTGGTGATTTTGTTCATCATCCCGGAGAGTCCTCGCTGGTTGATTGTTCAGGGTGAAGAGACGAAAGCCTCTTCCGTACTTGGAAAGATCTACAAATCCATGACGGATGTGAAAGAACAAATCGAGGCTACGAAATCAGTATTGCTTTCAGAAGAGAAGTCCAACTGGCGTTTCTTGCTGCAACCCGGTATCCGCAAGGCGGTATTGATTGGGGCGGCGATAGCCATCTTGGGCCAGTTCATGGGTGTGAATGCCGTACTTTATTATGGTCCGTCCATCTTCGAGAACGCAGGATTGTCGGGTGGCGATGCATTGTTCAGCCAGGTATTGGTCGGTGTTGTCAATGCTGTGACAACAGTGATAGCGGTTTTCATCATCGACAAGGTGGGACGAAAAAAATTGGTCTATTATGGTGTTTCAGGAATGGTTCTATCTTTGCTGTTGGTTGGCTTCTATTTCAGATTTTCTGAGAGCATGGGCTTGCCAAACACCTTCCTGCTCTTTTTCTTCTTGTTCTATGTCTTTTGTTGTGCCATCTCTATCAGCGCGGTTATTTTCGTGTTGCTTTCGGAAATGTATCCGACGCGGGTTCGCGGAATGGCCATGTCGATTGCGGGTTTGGCCTTGTGGGTTGGTACCTATTTGATCGGTCAGTTGACGCCGTGGATGTTGGAGAATTTAACGCCATCCGGCACCTTCTGGTTGTTCGCTTTCATGTGTCTGCCCTATATGTGGATTGTTTGGAAGTTGATCCCTGAGACGACGGGAAAGTCGTTGGAGGAGATCGAACGATATTGGACAAAGGATGTACAAACAGTTGAAGAAGAAATAAACAAAGAACGATTTTAAATACAATATATTATGAATTTTAAGGAATTAGCAAATCAGTACAAAACCGAACTGTTGGACAATGTTCTTCCTTTTTGGTTGAACAATTCACAGGATGAAAAATTTGGAGGTTATTTTACGTGTTTGAACCGTGATGGCAAGGTGTACGACACGGATAAATTCATTTGGTTGCAAGGCCGCGAGGTTTGGCTTTTTTCTATGTTGTATAACAAGGTGGAAAAACGTCAGGAGTGGCTCGACTGTGCCATTCAAGGTGGTGAGTTCTTGAAGAAATATGGTCATGACGGCAACTACAATTGGTATTTCTCTCTCGATAGAGAAGGCCATCCATTGGTGGATCCTTATAATATTTTCTCCTATACATTTGCCACAATGGCATTTGGTCAGCTTGCTTTGGCTTCCGGCAATCAGGAATATGCGGAAATTGCAAAGAAAACATTCGATATCATCCTCTCGAAGGTGGACAATCCAAAAGGGAAATGGAACAAGTTGCATCCGGGCACTCGTAATCTGAAGGGATTTGCTTTGCCGATGATTCTCTGTAACTTGTCGCTTGAAATAGAGCATCTTTTGGATGAAAACTTCTTGTTGCAGACAATCGAGACTTGTATTCATGAGGTGATGGACGTATTCTATCGTCCGGAATTGGGTGGCATTATCGTAGAAAATGTATTGACCAACGGCGAATTGTCAGACTCATTCGAGGGCCGACAGGTGACTCCGGGACACGATATCGAAGCCATGTGGTTCATCATGGACTTGGGCAAACGTTTGAACCGTCCGGAATTGATCGAAAAGGCCAAGAACGTGACATTGACAATGGCCGAATATGGTTGGGACAAGACCTATGGCGGCCTCTTCTACTTCATGGATCGCAATGGTTTCCCTCCGCAGCAATTGGAGTGGGATCAGAAACTTTGGTGGGTACATATCGAGACGTTGATCTCTACTCTGAAGGGATACCAACTGACGGGCGACCCGAAATGTTTGGAATGGTTCGAACGTGTTCATGACTATACTTGGAGCCATTTCAAGGATCAGGAGTATCCGGAGTGGTTCGGTTACTTGAACCGTCAGGGCGAAGTACTGTTGCCTTTGAAGGGCGGTAAATGGAAAGGTTGTTTCCACGTTCCGAGAGGTTTGTATCAGTGCTGGCAGGTATTGGAAGAATTGTCAAAGTAACTTATAAAAAGCTCGGCATGATTTTATAAAAAGGTGCCGATGAATTTGGAAAAAGGTGCCGAACAATTTTAAAAAAGGTGCCGATGAAAAATTTTAATACTTGCTTCCTCTTTATCGGCTGATTTGGAAGGGAGCGTCAGAAGAACATTCCTTTGGCGAACAGGGTATTATTAAAATATGTGTTTTAAGCTGTCCGACGACTCAAAAAGTCAGTTCGGGCGGCTTTTTTTTCGCATGTCCCCTTTTTTATAGCCTAAATTCATGTATTTTTGTAGGGCTTATTTATTGATGCGAATGAAAACTGTTTTGCGATATACAATACAACTATTGGGATTCCTCTGCTTGCTGAGTGGATGCAGCTCCACCAGATATGTGCCGGACAACCAATATTTGCTCGACAAAGTGGTGATCGTTTCGGATAGCCAGTCCTTTAAAGAAAACGACTTGAAGGATTATTTGCATCAACGGCCCAACTTCAAAACGTTCGGACTGATGAAATGGCAATTGTATGTCTACAACTGGTCCGGCCGAAATGAAAGGCGGTGGCTTAGCAAGCAACTTCGCCGAATCGGAGAGGCTCCCGTCATTATGGACACTACGCTGATCCTCCAATCCGAGCATGAGCTGGAGCGCTTATTGGTGAACAAAGGGTATATTCAGGCGAATGTGTCGCATGCGATTGACACGACGCGCCATAAAAAGGCAGTGGTTACCTATATACTGCATCCCAATACCCCTTATCTGATTCGGGATTATCGGATGCAATTGTCGGATGCCCGGCTGGACAGCATCGCACACCTGCCGGCTAAAAAGCGAACCTGGTTGGCCAATATGTTTA
Organism: Agathobaculum sp.; assembly: GCA_963651605.1. Classification (GTDB taxonomy): domain Bacteria; phylum Bacteroidota; class Bacteroidia; order Bacteroidales; family Tannerellaceae; genus Parabacteroides. Next base: position 2,032 of record CAVJQR010000161.1, on the reverse strand, counting down.
TGACTCCCGACGAAGATTATGACTCGCTGGTGAAAAATGGCAACTTGTTTGACCGTGATGTCCTCGACCGGGAGCGTTCACGTATCACCAAACTGGTGAGAAATCGTGGCTACTATGCCTTCAACAAAGACAATTTGGCCTATGAGGCTGATAGCTCGTTCAGTAAAAACGAGGTGGCTTTGGAGATGATACTGAAGCCTTATAGGAGACTGATGGCGGATGGGTCGGTAGCCGAAGAGCCTCACCGCCCTTACTATATTAATAATGTGACGATTATTCCGGATTATGATCCGCTTTCAACAGAGGCAGACAATCGGGCCATTTTGGTCGATACGCTACAAGCCGGAGATGTTTCGGTCGTATACGGAAAGAAAGGACGCTTTATACGTCCTTCCACATTGGCCCGAAGTGTATTCCTTTCCCCAGGTGCCTTGTTTAACGAGGTAAGCGTCGAACAGACCTATTCTTCGTTTGCCCGGTTACGAGCCTTGAAGAATATCAACATTCGTTTTAGGGAATTTGAAGAGAATGATACGATGAAGTTGGATTGTGCCGTTTTGGCTGCCCCCACGAAATTGCAAGGGTTTGGGGTCGAATTGGAAGGCACCCACTCGGCGGGCGACTTGGGTTTTGCTTCGAGTGTGAACTATCAGCATCGTAATTTGTTTCGCCGTTCGGAATCTTTTACGTTCAAAGTGCGTGGTGCCTACGAGGCATTGGGCTCGTCGCAAAGCAGTATTGACGGCAACTATTGGGAGTTTGGGGCCGAGAGTGGCATCACTTTCCCGCGCTTCGTCTTTCCGTTTGTTCGCAATTCGTTCAAGCGGCGTTTGAAAGCCACCACCGAGTTCAAGATTGGCTACAGCTTTCAGACCCGTCCCGAGTATCAACGGACAATTTTGTCGGGAGGGTGGAGTTATGTCTGGCAAGACCGTTTCAACACACAGGCACGTCATGTATTCAAATTGGTGGATATAGACTATGTACATCTTCCGAAAATCGACCCCGCCTTTGCCGACAGTTTGCCGGAATCTACGCGCCAGTATAACTTCACGGACCAATTCGTGTTGGGAATTGGGTATACCTACTCCTTCAATAATTATGTACCGCAGAACCGGATTCGCAACACCCATTCATTGCGCGTTTCGATTGAGATGGCAGGCAACTTGCTTTATGGCGTGTCGAAGATGGTAGGAGCGAAGAAAAACGAAAATGGAAATTATTCTCTTTTCGGGATTCCGTATGCGCAATTCACCAAGGTGGATGTGGATTTTAGTAAAAATATAGTTTTAGATACGAAAAATCGTGTAGCTTATCGCGTTGGGGTAGGCGTTGGATATCCTTATGGGAACATGACAAAATTGCCATTCGAGCGAAGCTATTTTTCGGGTGGCGCCAACAGTGTTCGTGGTTGGTCTGTACGATCATTGGGGCCTGGCAGCATGGGATTGGAATATGCCCGTTCGTTTGCCGACCAAGTGGGCGATATCCGTTTGGATCTGAACCTGGAGTATCGCACCAAACTGTTTTGGAAATTTGAACTGGCCGCCTATGTTGATGGCGGAAATATTTGGACATTCCACGAGGATGCCTCTCATCCTCAAGCCAATTTCGACTTTTTGCGTTTCTACAAAGAAATAGCTTTTTCGTATGGACTTGGCTTGCGGGCAGACTTCAATTTCTTTGTGTTGCGCTTCGATACCGGTATGAAAGCATACGATCCGCAGCAACGAGGCAGTAAAAAATGGGCTATCAAAAACCCCAATTTAAACTCTCGTACAGGGAATTTTGCATGGCATTTTGCAGTAGGTTATCCATTTTAATATATCTTCTTAAAGAAAATATGTTTTTTTGGTTTGCTTTCCCAAGATTAATAGTATCTTTGCTATCGACATTAGAAAGACGAATGTTAATTAAAACATAACAATATAACTTAAAAAACATAAACGATGGAACTTACACACATTGAACATTTAGGTATTGCTGTAAAAAGCATCGAGGCATGTTTGCCTTATTACGAACAGGTTTTAGG
>CAVJQR010000160.1:0-6784 GCA_963651605.1 Agathobaculum sp. | reverse complement strand
GCGCCATTTCCAGCATGATTGCCATGCAACTGTCGGCCGCTACTCCCGAAACGACCGATTCTTATACACCAACCTCCGAGAATGTAGCTTCGCGCGAGGCTTTTCAGAATGACAAGTTCGGCATCTTCATCCACTGGGGTGTCTATAGTATGATGGGACAAGGCGAGTGGGTTATGCAGGAATCACGTATTCCTCGAGACGAATATGCCAAGCAAGTGTCAGGTTTCTACCCAAGCAAGTTCAACGCACACGACTGGGTGGCTGCCATCAAAGCCTCCGGTGCGAAATACATCACGATCACCTCGCGCCATCATGACGGCTTTTCAATGTTCCATACGAAGCAATCAAATTACAATATCGTTGATGCCACACCTTTTAAACGGGATGTTCTCAAAGAGCTGTCGGAAGAGTGTCAGAAACAGGGGATTGCTCTCCACTTCTACTATTCCCACTTGGATTGGTATAGAGACGATTACTATCCGTTAGGAAACACGGGGCAATATGCAGGTCGCGACGAGAAACAGCACGGCGAGTGGAGCTCATACGAAGCTTTCATGAAGAATCAGCTGACAGAGTTGCTGACAAACTATGGGCCAATTCGTGCAATTTGGTTCGATGGATGGTGGGACAAGCCCGACTGGAATTGGGATTTGAACGGACAATATGCATTAATCCACAAACTGCAACCTAACTGTCTGGTGGGAAACAACCACCACAAAGCCGTCAAACCGGGCGAAGATATTCAGATATTCGAGCGAGACCTGCCGGGCGAGAACAAGGCCGGATACTCTGCCGGACAATCGGTTGGACAACTTCCTTTGGAGACTTGCGAAACAATGAACGGCATGTGGGGATATAAAATCACCGACCAAAATTACAAGTCTACGCGTGATCTGATTCGCTATTTGGTAAGTGCAGCCGGAAAGAATGCCAACTTGTTGATGAACATCGGCCCGCAGCCGAACGGCGAACTGCCGGCGGTAGCTGTGCAACGTCTGAAAGAGATGGGCGAATGGATGAACGTCTACGGAGAAACTATTTATGGTACACGCGGCGGTCTCGTCTCTCCTCGCGATTGGGGTGTAACTACTCAGAAGGGAAACCGCCTATTTGTTCATATCACTGACTTGAAAGACAAGGGACTTTACTTGCCGATCACACAAAAAGTAAAGAAAGCTTTTGTATTTAAAGACAAGACTCCTGTCAAATTCAAGCAAGACAAACAAGGCACTGTTCTCTTCTTCGATGAAGTTCCGAGCGATATTGACTACGTTGTTGAACTCTCTTTGGAGTAATTAGAATAGTATAATTGCATAGGCCGATCGGCGACATGCGACGGAATACCGCCCGACATGCCGCCGATCAGTTCTAATAACAGGCCATAATCTTTCTTCTTTTGTTTGCCCAACCCTCTAAAACGTTCAAAAGAGCTCAGGAGAATATCAAAAAAGCCGCGAGTACTTTTTCTTGAAAATACCGCAGCTTTTTATTCTTTCGTTCCGAGGAATCCAAGGCTATTCCCGACCATTTCTCAAAGGTTTACCCCTCCAGTGAACGGAGAATCTCCGGTAGAATCTTGTGAGTTGCCCCTACCCGACTGCTAACATAGCGACCGGATGACTCGCCGGTGCGGTGTAAAAAGGCTGGATCTTGGATGAGTTTATCCATCAAATCGGAAAATTCACCGCCATTGTTGATAGAGAATCCTCCTTTTACCTCGATCAAATCTTTAGCTTCCTTGAACTTCTGATATTTCGGTCCGAACAATACCGGTACACCATAGACAGCCGCTTCGAGAGTATTGTGGATACCTGCTCCAAAACCTCCCCCAATATAAGCAATCTCGCCATATCTGTAGATGGATGAGAGCAAGCCAAAACTGTCGATTATCAAGCAGTCGCACCCCTTCAAGTCGGCTTCCGTATGGACTTCCGACAGACGAATTGACGGACGCTTCAGCAACGCTTCGATAGACCGCAAGTGTTCTTGATGAATTTCGTGCGGAGCAATGATCAGCTTTAACTGACGATGGTCGTTGAAGTAAGGGATCATAAACTGCTCATCCTGCGGCCATGAGCTACCGGCCACCAGAGTCAATTGCTTTTCACCAGCTTCATTGTGGACAAAAGCATTGATCAAAGGAAGATCTTTCGCCAAATTGCGAACATCCTGTACACGATCGAACCGAGTGTCGCCTACCACCGACACACGATCAATGCCGAACTCCGCCAACAACTCCTTCGAGTGCCGGTCTTGAACATAAAGATGCGTGAAATAAGTCAACATCTTACGATACGGTGCACCATACCACTGGAAAAAGAGTTGGCCGGGACGGAAAATAGCAGAGATAATGAACACCGGGACGGAACGTTTGTGTAACTCTTTCAAATAGTTGCCCCAAAATTCATATTTGATGAATACTGCCGCCACCGGATGGGCCAAATCCAAGAATTTGTGTACCCTATAAGGAGTGTCAAATGGCAAATAACATACCACATCTGCCCCTTTGTAGTTTTTCCTTACCTCATATCCTGAAGGAGAAAAAAACGTAAGAAGAATCTTATATTGCGGATGTTGCGACTTGATCAGTTCGATCATCGGACGGCCTTGTTCGAATTCACCCAGCGAAGCTGCATGAAACCAAATATATTTCTCGCCAGTTTTAATTTGTGAGCGCAGAATTTGATTGGTGTTCCATTGCCCCAACCGCATGGTTCGTGCCTTCTTGTGGAAAGGAGCTATCAATGCCACAATAAAAGCATAGAAATGAATGAGTAGACTATACATGATGCTCTGATTTTATCCATAAAAAAAGAATTGGAAGGAGTGAGTAAGAATCGCCTCCAACCAATTCATTCCTGTCTATTCTTATTTAAGGATTTCTATCGCACGTTGGATACGACGAATAGATTCTTCCTTACCTAAAGCTTCTGTAATATCGAAGATATGCGGGCCTTTTCCCTCACCAACCAAAGCCAAACGGGCAGCATTCATGATGTTTCCCAAGTGATAACCTTTGCTTTCTATCCAAGCTTTGACGGTATTTTCTGTACTTTCTATATCAAATGGTTCATGTTCACGCAATATTTCGATCATCTCCGTCAATTGGACAGCGCTGTCTTCTTTCCAACGTTTCTTGCGAGTCTTCTCATCATACGCTGTAGGAGCAACAAAGAAGAAGGAGCAAACATCCCACAAGTCTTTGATGAAGCTGACACGATCTTTCATCATAGCCACAACTTTCTCGACATAAGCGATGTCTGTCTTGACACCATGAGCTTCGACGATCGGCAAGAACAGCTCGGCCAATTCCTTATTATCTTTGCGTTGGATATACTGATGGTTGAACCATTTCGCCTTTTCGTAGTCGAATTTAGCACCGCTCTTGCTGCAATGGCGCAGATTGAATGACTGAATCAACTCGTCCATGCTCATCACTTCTTGGTCATTTCCAGGATTCCATCCTAACAAAGCCAGGAAATTGACAACAGCTTCCGGAAGATATCCGCTTTCACGATAACCGGAAGAGATGTCTCCACTCTTCGGATCATGCCATTCCAATGGGAATACCGGGAAACCCAAACGGTCGCCATCGCGTTTGCTCAATTTACCATTTCCCTCAGGTTTCAACAAGAGAGAGAGATGAGCAAACTGAGGCATCGTATCAGCCCAACCAAAATAACGGTAAAGCAATACATGGAGCGGGGCACTTGGCAACCACTCTTCGCCTCGAATCACATGGGTCACCTCCATCAGATGGTCATCGACGATGTTCGCCAAGTGATAAGTAGGTAACTGATCGGCTGATTTATACAATACTTTGTCGTCTAAGATAGAAGAGTTGATAACTACTTCACCTCGGATAAGGTCATTGACATGGACATCTTCGTTAGGTTCGATCTTGACACGAACCACATATTTGTGCCCTGAATCAATCAAAGCTTGCGTTTCTTCTGCCGATAATGTCAAGGAGTTGCGCATCTGCTGACGGGTAGAAGCATCGTATTGGAAATTGGGAATCTCTTTACGCTTCGCCTCCAACTCCTCAGGTGTATCGAATGCGATGTAAGCATGACCTGCTTCCAACAGCTGATCTACATACTTTTTATATATTTCCCGGCGTTCGCTTTGGCGATAGGGCCCATATTCTCCCCCGAAACTTACTCCTTCATCAAAATGAATACCCAACCATGTCAGGGCTTCTATAATATAAGCTTCAGCTCCCGGTACGAAGCGCTGAGAATCTGTATCTTCTATTCGGAGTATTAAATCTCCACCGTTCTGTTTGGCAAACAAATAATTGTACAAGGCAGTACGGACACCACCGATATGTAAAGCGCCTGTTGGACTCGGCGCAAAACGTACTCTTACCTTTCTTTGGTTCATAATTTGTTATTGATTGAATAATTTGCGCAAAAATACGTCTTTTTTTTCGGTTAATAAACTTTTTTGCGTACATTTCGCCTTCAAAAGGAATTGGATATGAGTATCAAGAATTACAATATACACCCTGCCATCTATTTTTTTGTGGCAGCCATGTTATTAGCCTACTTTTTCCCTCACGAAGCGAAGTTCAAGTATCAGTTTTATGAAGGAAAACCTTGGCGATACGGATTGTTGACGGCACCGACCAGCTTCCCCATCTATAAGGCAGATGCACAACTGAAGGAAGAACAAGACAGCGTCATGAAACAGTTCCAACCCTACTACCGTGTCAATACGGAAGTAGAAGGAAAGGCTATTGAAAAGCTCATGAGTGATTACAATACGAAACTGAGCAAGAAAGTCGGAGTAGCCTACATGAATTACATCAAAGAGATGCTGAAACAGCTCTATGAGTATGGCATTATTTCACCTCAAACGCTCGATGATATAAAAACGAAACAGTACACTACGGTCAATCTTTTGCAGAATACGGTTTCTTCTCCTCATTATGTTTCTGATTTTTTCACGATCAAAACAGCCTATGAGTTCATCATCAACAACTGCCCTTCGAAGCTGAACAAATCGTTGCTCCAATCATGTGATATCAACAACTACCTCAACGAAAATATCACCTATGACGAGGAGATGTCAGAAAAGGTAAAGAACCAACTACTGCAAAGCGTTCCTACTTCAATGGGTGTCGTACAAGCAGGCGAGCGTATCGTAGATCGTGGCGTGATTGTCGACTCTACCATCTACAATGTATTGCGCTCCTTGAAAATCATATACGAATCCAAATCGGGTGGTAATCAACGTCAAAGCTTGATGTTGGTAGGACAGCTCATTTTGATTTTCGGTTTTTTGTTCTGTTATTGGCTCTATTTGTGGTCATTCCGCATAAAAATTCTTCACGACAAACGGAATACATTCTTCTTGCTTTGTTGTGTTTTCGTAACAGTGTTGCTGACCGAAATCTGCGTTCGGTACAGTCTATTCAATATTTATATTATACCTTATGCCATTGTTCCGATCGTCGTTTGTACATTTTTCGATTCACGAACGTCCCTGTTCACCCATTTGGTGACAGTATTGATCTGCTCTGTCATGGCTCCTTTCCCTCATGAATTTTTGGTATTGCAAGTATTGGCGGGCATGGTTGTAACCTATAGCTTGCGAGAGCTGTCACAACGCTCTCAGCTCATGCACTGCGCCTTGTTTGTATTTCTGTCATATACCCTATCTTATTTAGGGCTTTCACTCTATCAAGATGCGGATCTGAGTAAAATCAACTGGGAAATGATGATTTACTTCGGCATCAATTTCGTATTGTTGATGTTCGCCTATGTCTTGGTCTACATGCTCGAGAAGACATTCGGTTATCTCTCGTCCATCACTTTGGTAGAGTTGTCCAATATCAACAGCGGCATATTGAAAAAGCTGAGCGAGACCTGTCCGGGAACCTTCCAACATTCGTTGCAAGTATCCATCTTGGCTTCTGCAGCAGCCAGCAAGATCAATGCCAATGCTCAGTTGGTCCGTACGGGAGCCATGTATCATGATATTGGAAAGATGAGCGATCCGATCTATTTCACGGAGAATCAAAGTGGCGGCATTAACCCGCACACCAATCTTTCGTACATAGAGAGTGCGCAGAAAGTGATCAACCATGTGACGGAAGGGGTCAAGATTGCAGAGAAAGCCTCTTTGCCTAAAGAGATCATCGATTTCATCCGTACACACCATGGTTTAGGGAAAGCAAAATATTTCTACAACTCCTATCGGAACAAATACCCAAACCAGCCGGTCAATGAAGCCCTGTTCACCTATCCCGGTCCGAATCCATTCTCGAAAGAGACCGCCGTTGTCATGATGGCCGATGCGGTCGAAGCTGCTTCTCGTAGCTTAAAAGAGCATACCGAGGAAGGTATCACGGATTTGGTCAACCGCATCATTGACGGACAGATTGCCGACAAACTGTTGAAGAATGCCCCATTGACCTTCCGCGATGTGGAAACAATCAAAAAAGTATTCATTGAAAAATTGAAGATTATCTACCATACCCGTATCAGTTATCCGGATTTAAAGAAAAAATAAGCCTCTGTTCAAAACGGGCACTAAACATACTTTTTCCGATAATTCTCCGTTTTCTTATAGAGCCGACCAACATTTCTGAACAAAAGAGGCCGGCTCTACAAGAATTCAACGTATCTTTGAACCCGTTTAATGAATGATATGAGAAAGATAGTATATCTTATTATATGTATTAGCTTCCTGTCCCATTTCGTACAAGCCCAAGTCGGAAATGAGACGTATGGTTTCTTACGTCTCCCATCTTCCTCACATGTCAATGCCTTGGGAG
>CAVJQR010000159.1:2764-6807 GCA_963651605.1 Agathobaculum sp. | reverse complement strand
ACGCGCACAGCGAGGTAGCGTTCGGAGTAGGTCATAAGCGTAGCCCTGGCCTTTTATTCTACGCTTCGCTAAATGACCTTCGGTTGGTTACTTTTGGGCCAAGCCAAAAGTAACAATTCTCGCTGCCATGAAATGGCAGCGCAAAAGCGAAGTGAAGCGGAGCTAATGACCATCGCTAAAGCGAAGCTAAGCCTAATGAAAAAGAAGTGGCTTTGCCAACATTTATAAACAGTACATTATTAATATGTAATTTATTTTTATCGGACCGCAATGTTCCTTTTTCATTATCTCAAGTTTATTTTCCTCTTCCCATTCCGAAAAAGTGTAACATGATACATGTTTTCGGAATAGAAAGAGGGGGTTCTCTGTGGGTTTTGTCTGAAAATGCACGGCTTACCTATATATAATATATGGTATAGAAGCCATTCGCTTACTGACTGGCTTTCAAACCGCGGATGACGGACGAGGTGAAGCCCGACAACTCCATTTCGTTCAAGCCGCGGATGGTGATGCCGCCCGGAGTCGTCACCTTGTCGATCTCGGCTTCCGGGTTGCTTTGGTTCTCACGCAACAGGTCGATGGCACCCTTCACGGTATGCACGACGATCTCTTGCGCTTCGCGCGGGTAGAAGCCCAACTCTACGCCACCCTCGATGGCGGCGCGGATGTAACGCATGGCGAAGGCAATGCCGCTGGAGGCCAAGGCGGTGCCGGCAGCCATGAGTCGCTCTTCGACCAAGATGCTTTTCCCCAACTCGTTGAAGATGGAAAGGATCAGTTCGATCTGCTCTTTCGATGCATTGTAGGCCGAGACAAACGTCATGCTGCTCTTCACTTCGATGGCGGTGTTGGGAATCACACGGAAGATGACGGGGCAGATCTGTTGCTTTTGCATCTGTCCTTTCGTGAGGTAGTCGTTCAGTTGGGCGAAGGTGACGCCGCCGGCAAACGAAACGATGAGCTGTCGCTCCAACTCGAGGGCGGGCTTGATCTCTTCGATGATCGACTCCACGCGCCAGGGCTTCACGGCGATAATGATCAGGTCGGCATCGCGAACGGCAGCAGTATTGTCGTTTGTCAGATTGAACTCGGGGTTGATGCGGCGCATCTTTTCGAGTGTTGCCTCGGTTTGGGCCGTACATGTAATGTCGGAGGCTGCAAAGATGGTGCCTTGCGCCAACCCTTTGGCAGTAGCGCCCCCCATGTTTCCTGATCCGATGATGGTGATCTTCATGTTATTTCTCGTTTAGTGAAACAAATGTTTAAACAATGTTTGCAAATGTATGAATTATTTCAGATTTTTGCATCGTTACGATGTTTTTTTCGGCAGAGGGGAGGCGTTTGCTGTTTCCCAACAACCGAAGGCTCATCTGAAAAGATATTTTTTGTTGTCTAAACACCCTGTTTGGTACTTGTTTCTGCCCGAATGGATAAGAAAACGCCCCTGTTCGGAAAAAAAGACAAATAAAATTTGCATGTAATAAAAATGGTTGTATTTTTGCAATTGATTAAGTGTCGCAAAGAAGATGAACAATTGAGTGATAGCAAACCTTAACCAATTGTGATGATGAAACCTTAACAACAAGTTTGAGGACAAGACGCTTTACTATGAACCGTTGAAATATATGTGAATTTCAATAATTTATTAACCAAAACATTAATTTATCATGAACAAGAAAGTTTTTACGCTTTGTGCCGGCGCACTGCTGGCAAGTTCACTGACAGCTTTGGCACAGGTCGTTTGTCCGACAGATGGCGAGTACCCCTATCGTTCTCGTGTTGTCAAGTCGGCTCTCCCTGATGCGGGAATCAGTCAGGTGACGGAAATCAATGGGCAGTATTACTATCAGTTGGAAGTAGATCCGTTTACGGTTATGAACGCCTTGCAAGCTGATGGTAAAGCGGGAGATGGTGAAAATAGAAATCAAAACGAGTCAGACTTTTCCAAGTTTTCATCGGAATATGTGCTCACGGCTGAGCGCGACTATTCGACCGGTAAGATCTACTTGACGGCCAAATACGCCAAAGATGCTATCTTGACCCACTCTTTGTGGCAAATCAAAGAGACGCCCCAGTCGGTAAACGGACGCGTCTTCACGTTTGTAAACAAGGAGACGGGCTATGAATTGGCATTTGACCATACGGACGCCTTGCCTTTGGACGGAAACGGTAATCCTTATAGAGAGGGTGATTCCAAATTGAATTGGAGCTACGATATCAATGGCGAAGCCAATGGTTGTATTACGCATTGGGCGTGGTATACGACCGATAAAGACAATAAGCCATTAGAGTATCGCCGTATCTATTCTTATTTCCACAATCAAACAGACTCTGTAGTGGGTTTGATGGCTGTATCGCCTAATGCGGAGGAATTCATGCATCTCAAGTATAAGGATAGAAAACCCATACATAAGGCTTTGGAAGAGGAGCTGATGGGAGATACACCAGGAGAAGGAGGTCCTGCTTATGCTCCTACTCTCTATGTTATGCCGGTAAAGGACTCAAAGAAGAAAGCCGGTGACAGATTGGATACCGAAGGAGGCCCGACGGGTTATCCTTGGTTGGCTATTCGTCCGATTGTAGCCGGTGCGAAGGTGTTGAATGCGGCTGAAATCAATACGATGATCGATGCGAACGACTCTTATTTGACATTCGACGATCATATTAGAAAGTATGACGATTGGACGGACGCAACACTGAATGCGAAGACAGGCATGCAGACGAAGTTTACGGTTCACAAGCCGGGAACACGCGAAGTCCTGACCTTTGCAACAGGGGCTAATCCATTCTTGAACCAAACATTCAAAGCTATCGAATCTGCAGATGAGACATATCGTAGGACCAATATTGAGTCGGATTATGCAGGTTACGATGTGTTGTTTGAGGATGTTGCCAAGAAAGCCGGTTACCTTTATGTAAGTGGTACTACCTTTGAAGATAAGACTTACCAGCAGATCTATAATGCCAATCGTGTAACCATTGAGCCATATCGCTACTTCTTGAAAGACAAAGAAGGGAAGACTTCCATCAAAACAACGCTTGATTATAACAAGGACGTGAAGGAAAGTGACGGAAAATATGATTGGGAGGCATCTGATCAAAAACAGGAAAATGTGCCTGTGCAAAAGGTTGACGCAATCCAGGCTCGTTATCACTGGAAGGTGACTTACTATCCGACCAACGATAGTTTGGTATTCGAACCGCTGAATGCTTCTCGTATCTCTACAGAGGATCATCAAAAAGGTTTACCGATTTGGGAGGCTCGAGTTAATAAGTTGACACAAAAGCAATGGTTGAATACCATCAACCCGGGTTATTCTTCTAATTATGAAAGTGGCTCCGGTCAAGAAGGAGGAGAGAATTATCCATACAATGCCGGTTCGCATAAACGGGCAGGCGTTCCAGTGGCTTTGTATGCCGTGAATCTTCCGGGTTCTAATCAAGGCGACTCAGCACCTTTCTTGACGGTAGGTTATGCAGATGGCGAGAAGGAATCGACTGTGAATCCGGGAAATCCTAATGCACGAACCTATGGCATCTACTCAGCTGTAGACAAGAGAAAGTTTGGTGATCTTACTTTAAGACCGGCATTAATTACTCCAAAAGGCGCTAATAACGACAATCCTGCATGGGTAACGAATGGTGGGGACTATACAGAATGGCAAGATCTACTCGAGCATGAAACCTACCAGGCAAAGCAGAAGTTGGTGGTTCGTTTCGACCACAGCTATGCGAATCCGTATATGCGCGCTACGTTGAGCGATGGCTTGTACTTCATCAACATCAAGGAGGTGAAGTATGACAAGACACAGACGGAAAACCGCGTGGAGAATGCATTCGTAGTGGAAGACATGAAGGGTCATGTAGTATACGATACACAAGACGATGCACAGAACTTCTTGCACATGCCGGCAACTCAGTGGGTTGTAGAGCAATTGCAGTGCAATAAGGGCGACGATGTAAACTTCAACATGTATCCGAAGGTAATTATTCACAACCGTGAATTTGCAAATGTAGCATTTGTCGGCCAGTTGTTCAAAGAC
>CAVJQR010000159.1:0-2754 GCA_963651605.1 Agathobaculum sp. | reverse complement strand
TTGAACAGACACGTTGCACGAGTGGCGATAAGTTGAATTATAACAAATATCCGAAGGTGATGATCCATAACCGCGAATTTGCGAATGAAGCATTCGAAGGTCAGTTGTATATGGATATGGAGACGAAAAACTATGTTACATTGAATCATCGTGATTACCATGCATACAATAAAGAAACCGTTGACCACCATAACAATCACGGTCGTCAGTTGTTGAGCTGTTCCGACCAGATGGCATTCACCGACATCACGAAGCAGCAGACCACATTCGGTTACTTCAATGCTTCGGAGGCAGAATTGCGCGAATCGACTTATATGTTCCAGCACATGTATGACATGTCGAAGAACCTGTATATCGACGTGCTGGACAATGGTTTGATCAAGTTGACGAACGAAGGTACGGAATTCGAACTCTACCGCGCTAATGGTTGGACACCGGTTGAACAAGATAATGGTACATTCAACTTTATCTATAACGATTCTATCGGCTACGGTTATGCGGTTAAAGATCTTGTAGATCCGTTGTACAAGACCTACTACAAGGTTAAAGTGAAGGATGCGAACTTGATCGACAATGATCACATGTTCTTGGCCATCACGAACCAGCACAAGTATGTGATCGCTGAAGAAAGTGAGATCGAAAAGGATGAAACGTTGGTATATGCTGTAGTGGAACTCAAGGAAAACAACCATTTGGAAGATGCTCATGGTTATGCTTTCGTCAATGCTAAACAGTACAAAGTGGCTTCTTCTTCATTGGCAGAGCTGAAGGGGTTGACGCTGAAGGAAGACGGTAAGTATTATGATAAAGATGGTAAAGTCATGGTTCAGGATATCATGCAGCGTCAAGTAGACGGTAAGTTGACAATTGAGGGCATCTCATTGAATGCGAAGATTGCCGACTTGTGCGAAACATCGACCGATGCCTTCGCTCTCATCCACGCCGACCGCAAGTTGTATCGTACATTGCCGGAAGAGTTGGTGAACAATCCGAAGATGGTGATCGACCTGAGAACAATCGACGAACAAGGTGCTGAAAGCTTGTATGAAGACTCCAGCTCGAAGTTGGCTGTTCAAAACATGATGAACTACTTGGCTGCTGAAAACAAGGGCAAGCTGACAGCAAACGAAGGATTCTATGTTGACAAGGTGGCTAAGTCTACAACCATCATGCCGCAGTATCTGTTGGTAGTTCACGCCGACTCTCTGCCGCTGTACACCTATTGTACCGATAAAGATAAATACTATCACGGCATCAATCCGGGTTGCCAGCACGAAGATACGATCCAAGGTTATGTAGAAGGTCGTTTCTTGGTTAACTTCAACGACTCTATCGAGGCTGCTTTGATCGACAAGCTGACGAAGAAGGCGGACAAGTACAAATCAAGCAACTATGTTCGTTTGGGCTTCATTGAAGGTGTTCACCAAGGAGATATGCTCTACGTTATGAAAGAGGGCAACACGTTGGATGAATGGAAAGAAAAGGAAGCACATGGTCCACGCATGTTCTTGAAACCTGAATTCTATGACAAGAAGAATATCGACAAAGTTTACAAGATTGTTAAATTGGACGGCAAGCACAATAACGTGGCCTTCTCATTCCGTGAAACAGGTGACGAAGACGAAAGCTTCTTGATCGAATCGAACGATATTAAGAATACCAACTCTAAGATTGGTGGCTTCGGCGGTGCTTGGATCAAGTTGAACAACAATGTTCCGGTATTGACGCAGTTCAGCAATGACAATGGTAATCACAATACAGGTGATTCGACCGACGCTTGGAAACAATATGGAGATTATTATTCTAAAACTACTATGGGTGAGACAATCAACCAGGCTGCACGCTTCACATTCAAGTCTCTTGAAAAGGATGCGATTGCAACAGGTAACGAAGAGATCTCAGCTACCGACGTAACCGTAGCAGGCGTTGCCGGTGCAGTTGTTGTCAAGGGTGCTGCAGGTAAGTCCGTAGTCATCACCAACATCTTAGGCCAGACATTGGCAACAGCCGTTTTGGCATCCGACAATGCTTCGATCTCTGTACCGGCAGGTATCGTAGTCGTAGCAGTTGAAGGCGAAGAGGCTGCTAAGGTAGTTGTTAAATAAGACTTTTTTGTAAATATAATATGATAATTAGTTGTCCACGGCTGAGAGTAACCCGCGAGGGCGAAAGTGGAGTAGTTATTAATAATAGTGTAAAAAAAGTTCTATTAGGCTTCTCGTCTCTGTGAAGGAAACGGGAAGCTGCACAAGAAAGCCCTTCAACTGCATTGTAGATGCAAGTCGTCTATTAATCAGTGTGGGGCTTTCTTACTCTAAACTTAGTATTAACATAATATTAAAAACTATGAAACAGAGAATAATTCATATAATCATGTTGCTATTTGCCGTGGTAGGTCTGGCTTCTGCCCAGACTACACCGGCGGCAGATATCAAAATCACGGTCCCGGCAGGGAAGACGGTGTATGTAAAGATAAATGGATGGGATCCTACCATCTCGCATACCTCTCCGTTACTGATTTATCCGGATAACGCACAAGGAGGTAGTGGAGACGAGAAAAGTTCCGGTCATATGTACACGTTGGATAATTCCAAAGGTACGACAGACGGAGATTTCAAGTTGACGAAAAAGAATGCGGCAGCTCCGAGTTGGCCCACAACGCTTACGATGGAAGTTCAGGGCCCGGCGAAACAATTCGTGGTGGAGGGAAGTGGAGCTATTGCTTCCCGCCTGTCATCGTTGTCTTTCACAGGC
>CAVJQR010000158.1:0-6839 GCA_963651605.1 Agathobaculum sp. | reverse complement strand
CTGATGGTCTCAGAGATAGAAACAAATCACTGCTATGTCTGCGTTGATCCGTCAGATACAATCGTCGGGACGTTTTGTTTTATAGTAGGTATTGATCCAACCTATTTGAAAATCGAGGGAAAAGGATGGCTTAATGATGAACCGTATGCGGTTATTCATCGCATTGCCTCCGCAGGAACGCACAAAGGAATTGCAAATTTATGCTTCCAATGGTGCTTCACCAAATGCCAAAACCTACGGATAGATACCCATCGAGACAACAAAGTGTTACAGTCAATTTTTCACAAATATGGCTTCTCCTATTGTGGAATTATTCATCTTGCCAATGGAGCTGAGCGCTTAGCCTATCAGCGTATATGTAAAGAAGAATGATAAATTATAAAGATCATCTTAAGGAGTGAAAAATTTCTTCCCGACCATTTATAAAAAAGCTCGGCATCATTTTTAAAAAAGTTCGGCATGAATAAAGAAAAAGGTGCCGAGCTTTTTTTGTTTCTCAATACGCTTTTTTGAAACCCACTCTACATACACGCTGAAAATAATCGACATTGTAGGTCTTGTACACTACAAAAAAGACTTGCCCGGTTGCGTTTGGCAACCAAGCAAGTCTTTATTTATTCCGATTTGTTAATGGCCGAATTATTATTCGCCCAAGAGGATTTCCATAATCTGGCAAGCAGCCTTTGTTACAGAAGTACCAGGGCCAAAGATTGCGGCCACACCTGCTTTATACAAGAAGTCATAATCTTGTGCCGGAATTACACCACCAGCAATGACGATGATATCCGGACGGCCTAACTTCTTCAACTCTTCAATAACTTGCGGAACCAATGTCTTATGTCCTGCAGCCAATGAAGATACACCCATTACATGAACGTCGTTTTCTACAGCTTGGCGAGCAGCTTCGGCAGGAGTCTGGAACAATGGTCCCATATCCACATCGAAACCACAGTCAGCATAACCTGTTGCAACAACTTTTGCACCACGATCGTGACCGTCCTGGCCCATCTTTGCTACCATGATACGAGGTTGACGACCTTCTTTCTTTGCAAACTCGGCAGTTAATTCGCAAGCACGCTCGAAGTCTGCATCTTTCTTCGTTTCTGATGAGTACACGCCTGAAATTGTTCTAATGATTGCTTTATAACGGCCTACTACTTCTTCGCAGGCATCTGAGATTTCACCTAATGTTGCACGCAATGCAGCTGCTTTGACAGCCAAGTCGAGCAAGTTACCCTTCTTCGTACGAACGCACTCTGTAATTGCCTTCAAAGCTTCCTGAACAGCAGCTTCGTCACGCTTGCTACGGAGATCCTTCAACAATTCGATCTGCTCATTGCGTACGGCAGTGTTATCAATTTCAAGGATATCGATAGGAGCTTCCTTAGCCAAACGATATTTGTTCACACCGACGATTGTCTGGATTCCAGAGTCGATACGAGCTTGAGTACGCGCTGCGGCTTCTTCGATACGCATCTTTGGAAGACCCGTTTCGATAGCCTTAGCCATACCACCCATACTTTCGATCTCTTGAATCAATGCCCAACCTTTGTGTACCAATTCGTTTGTCAATGATTCAACGTAGTAAGAACCGCCCCATGGGTCGATTTGCTTACAAACTTTTGTCTCTTCCTGGATATAAATCTGCGTATTACGAGCAATACGGGCAGAGAAATCTGTCGGCAATGCAATAGCTTCATCCAATGCGTTGGTGTGCAATGACTGAGTATGACCCAAAGCTGCAGCCATGGCTTCGATACAAGTACGACCTACGTTGTTGAACGGATCCTGCTCTGTCAGTGACCAACCTGAAGTCTGGCTGTGAGTACGCAATGCCAATGATTTCGGGTTCTTCGCACCAAAACTCTTAACAATCTTAGCCCACAACATACGTGCAGCACGCATCTTGGCTATTTCCATAAAGTGGTTCATGCCGATTGCCCAGAAGAATGACAGACGCGGAGCAAAAGCATCGATATCAATACCGGCATTAACACCGGCGCGGAGGTATTCCAAACCATCGCACAATGTGTATGCCATTTCAATATCAGCCGTTGCACCAGCCTCTTGCATGTGGTAACCTGAGATGGAAATTGAGTTGAATTTCGGCATTTTTTGAGAAGTATACTCAAAGATGTCGGCGATGATACGCATTGAGAACTCAGGCGGGTAAATATACGTGTTACGAACCATGAACTCTTTCAAGATATCGTTCTGGATCGTACCTGCCATCTCTTCCAACTTAGCGCCCTGCTCCAAACCGGCATTGATATAGAATGCCATGACAGGAAGAACGGCTCCGTTCATTGTCATTGAGACAGACATCTTGTTCAAAGGAATACCATCGAACAAAACTTTCATATTCTCGATAGAGCAGATAGACACACCAGCTTTACCAACATCACCAACAACGCGTTCATTGTCAGCATCGTATCCACGGTGTGTAGCCAAGTCGAATGCAACAGACAAACCTTTTTGTCCCGATGCCAAGTTTCTGCGGTAGAAGGCATTTGATTCTTCTGCGGTTGAGAAACCTGCATATTGGCGGATAGTCCACGGGCGCAGAGGGTACATGGCACTATACGGACCACGCAAATAAGGAGGAATACCGGACACGAAATTCAAGTGTTCCATTCCTTCCAAGTCTTCTTTTGTGTAAACCGGCTTCACTTGGATGTGCTCCGGTGTTTTCCAATTGGATTCTATTCCATTGGCTTTAGCCCATTCTGCGGCATTGGTTGCAGCAAAACCGGCATTCTTAATATCTATGTCTTTGAAATTTGGTCTCATGATAATAAAATTTAGTTGATGCCTAACTTACTGCTGAAAGATTGCAATGTCTCGAGAACGTTGCTCTTTACATTAATAAACTGATCGATGCCTTGAGCCTTCAAGTCGTCCATGCAAGCAGGAGCACCTGCAACAACGAACAATGCACGGCCATTCAATGCCTTGAATGCAGCGGGTGCATATTCAGCATATTCATCATCGCTTGAACACAAAACGACGATGTCTGCTCCAGCATTGACTGCGGCTTCAACACCGGCTTCAACTGTATCAAATCCCAAGTTGTCAATTGTCTTGTATCCTGCACAACCGAAGAAGTTGCAAGAGAATTGCGAACGAGCCAAACGCATTGCCAAGTTGCCGATAGTCAACATGAATGCTTTCGGAGTCTTGCCACTCTTTTCTGTAGACAAACGAAGTGTTTCGAACTCTGATGCTCCACGGGCAAACTCAAGTTTCGCAACACCGTCGCACTCACAGTGGTTGTGTGCTTCACCGCCACAGCAGCAAGCGCCTTCCTCGATCTTGATCTTTTCGGCAGCTACCTCTGTGAAGTTCGGGAACTGGTTCGTTCCCAGCAATGTTTCACGGCGAGTAGCAACAGCTTTATGGCGAGCCACATTCGAAGCTTTGACAGCAGCTTGTATTTCACCTGCATTGGCCATTGCACCGAATCCGCCTTTTTCTTCTGTTTCGAGGAACAATTTCCAAGCGACATCTGCGATAGAGTTGGTGAACATCTCAACCGTATATGAACCGGCAGCCGGGTCTACCACTTTGTCGAAATGAGACTCTTCCTTCAACAACAACTGCTGGTTGCGGGCGATACGTTCAGAGAATTCGTCCGGAGTTTCGAATGTCTCGTCGAACGGACGAACAGTGATCGAGTCAACACCGGCAATGGCTGCAGACATTGTTTCGGTCTGTGAACGCAACAAGTTGACATGTGCATCGTAAACTGTCATGTTCCAGCGCGAAGTTTGTGCATGAGTCGTCATCTTGCATGCGCATTGGCAAGCAGGTTTATAAGCGGCAACGATTTCAGCCCACAACCAACGAGCTGCACGGAATTTGGCAATTTCCATGAAGTAGTTAGAGCTGATACCGAAGTTGAATTTGATGCGTTTAGCCACTTCATCGACAGTGTATCCAGCCTCTGTCAATTTAGCGAGCAATTCGTTACCCCATGCCAAAGCGAATCCCAATTCCTGAGAGATGTAAGCTCCGGCATTGTTCAGTTGATAAGCGTTAACGGCCAATACCTTGAAAGCCGGAAGAGCTTTGGCTGCTTCCAAAACAGCTTTCGCTGCTTCTAGCCAATCTTCGTTCTTGTGGCCTTTGATCAAAGGTTTCTTGAACGGATCGTAGTTGATTGAACCGACACACTTCGTTACGTCTACCTTCTTGGATGCGAAGTATTCACCCAAAATAGTTGTCAATTTTGCGGCTTTGCAGAGGCATGTGCTAAAATTCAGTTCTACGCATTGTGGACAAATTTCATTAAGCAACGTGGCAATGTTTTCAGCGCTGACGTCATCACCTTTCAAGATAAAACCTAAAGAAGTAACACCTTTGTTCAGGATGTCCAACGCTTTCTCGTTGGCAGCTTTGCAATCGGTTACCTCAATGTCCTGACGTACGTACCAATCATTGTCTTTTTTTGTTCCACGTACATACGGGAATTCACCAGGAAGTGATGTGGTAGTCTTCAAACCTTCCAGATCTTCCAAACGATAGAACGGATTTGCATTAAATCCCTCTCCTGTCTTCCAAACAAGCTTTTTCTCAAACGGAGCACCTTTCAAGTCTGCCGTAATCTTCGCAACCCATGCTTCTGTTGAGGTGGGTTCGAATTCTGAGAAAAGTTTTTCTTTTTGTTCTGCCATAATATTAGTTGTTATTATAAAACTGGTATTAGTAATGTTATTCACCAAGTTTTTGATCATTAATCCTAATGACGTACAAAGATAAAAAATATTTTTTTGTCAAAAAAATTTGGTATATTAAAAATTTGCTTTACCTTTGCAGTGTCAAATAAAACAAAGACTACGGCGCATTCGTCTAGGGGTCTAGGACGCGGCCCTCTCACGGCTGAAACCCGGGTTCGAATCCCGGTTGCGCTACAAGTGAGATTGAAAGCGGTTACTCAAAAGAGTAGCCGCTTTTTTTTATGCAGTTCGGCCGTTTTTCAACTTTTCTTCCACTCTTTCATTTCAATATCATCGCATGATGTTGCAGTTTTATGCGGTGAAAACTGCAGTTCATTCGGGACAAAACTCGAGTTCTACGCCGAGAAACTTTTTCAAAACCGGTGAAAAAATGATTCTCCTCCTCTCGCCTTTCTGCTGAAAGTTCCTCTTCTTCGCATAGTTGGTTGCCCTTTCTATAAACAAAAAGTCCTATTCTCACGAATAGGACTTTTGCTCATCTGTGTCTTAGTTTTTAGCATTCTTTATTATAGGGAGTGTGTGATTTTTTCATGCACTTTATGCATAACCTTTCAGCATCCCATAGAAATAGAGAGGCTTCAAGATGTATACTTTCAAAAACCAGGCGGCACGTTGCTCTTTCGACATGTCCAACAACGAGAAAGGGAAGGAGATTTCCGGCTCTTTGTTGTAATCAAATTCACACAAAAGGACGTGACCATAGTCCGTAATGATCGGACAAGCGGCATAACCATCATACTTTTCCGTAGGAGCTTTGCCCTCCATCAAAGCAATCAGGTTCTTGGCAGCCAAAGGCACTTGTCGACGAATAGCCGCCGAAGTCTTACTGGTTGGCAATCCAGCCGTATCGCCTAACGAGATAATATTGGAGTATACATTGTGAACAAATGTCTCTTTGTCGACATTCGCCCAACCACCGGCGGCCAATTTACCTTCCGAGAATCCCAAACCTGCCTCTTTGACGAAGTCCGGAGCTGACATCGGTGGGGTAAAATGTAAAAAGTCGTAGTCTTCAACGAATGGGGTAACGATCTTTTCATCGTTCACCTTCTCGATACGTTCGAAGTATACTTGCTTGCGCTCCGTATCAATACCTTTTAGTCGTGTATTGACTACCACAGGAATATCTCGTTCTTTATATATTTCTTTCAGACGCATTGTGAAAAATTTCACATCATACAAATCTTTTTCAGCCGTATAATATGTCAATGACAACTGCTCTCTATGAGTATTATTTCGAGCATAATCATCTGTCAACAAACATATTTTCTTCGGTGCTCCACCGCATTTATGTTTCGTGTAGGTATCTGTATAAATACCTTTTCCACCTTTTTCGGCAAACTCCTTCATGGCTTTCCAAGTCATCTGAGCTCCTTTGTAATCATAAATACAATGTGCATTGCCGGTGCCGAGCTTTGAATAATCGAAGCCTTCTATTTCATCCCAATTGAGCTGAATTCCCGGTACAAGTACCATGAAATCGTAAGAAATCTTGCCATTTTGAGCAGTTGTTACCGAATTCCAAACAGGATCGACGGCCACCACTGTGTCTTTTATCCATTTCACTCCGGAGGGGATGCAATCCTCTTGCTTCTGCCACACGTCATCTGCTTGGTATATACCTGAAGCAATCAAAGTAAAACCAGGCTGGTAAAACTGCCGATCACTGGGATCTATCAATGTAATCTGAGGATCATCTAACCAATGCAACAGACGAGAAGCCATACTGATGCCGGCCGCACCACCACCCACAATCACAATTTTAGCTTTTGCCTTGCTGGAAAAAGCCTTGGCTTGCTGATTGCCGCCAACAAGAAGCCCGGCTGCCGCCATTATCTTGAAGAATGTGCGTCGGTCAATACCCTTCTTCTCGAACAATGCAAGTTGTTTCTTTATTATTTGATCGTATTCACTCATGCTTTTCGATGTATTAGCTTTTACGAATAATGCAAAGGAAAGAACTACAATTATTGATATCAAATATAACTATACGACATTATTTGCGCTAATAAAAAAAGAGGTTTTGATGTATTGCACAATAGTTTCTCATTAAATTATCAAATTATATTATATAACTATAAATCAATTATTTGATATAGTACA
>CAVJQR010000157.1:0-6865 GCA_963651605.1 Agathobaculum sp. | reverse complement strand
CTCTATCAGAACGAGCCCAAGGTGGAAGTGATTTCTTACCAGGAGTTGACAACGGATTTGGCAAAACGGATTGGGGCCCGCTTTATTCTTCGAGGCATTCGTTCGGTTATTGATTTCGAATATGAGAAATCAATTGCAGATGTCAACCGAGAACTGACAGGAATAGAGACGGTTTTCCTTTTGGCAGAGCCACAATATGCGCATATCAGCTCGAGTGTCGTACGTGAGTTATTGCATTTTGGCAAAGACATCACGTCGTTCTTGCCGAAGGGAATGGAGTTAGAATATAAAAAGAGAACAATATGAGACGTTTGCTTTTAACCATATTGATTGTTGGCGTTACGCTGATTTCTGCTTTTGCGCAGAAAGATATGGAGGCGCGCAAGTTGCAGTTGGCGTTGTATGCAATCAGCAATTTATATGTAGACTCGACCGATCAGAGCAAATTGGTGGAGGATGCCATTGTGGGAATGTTGGAGAAACTTGATCCGCATTCTTCTTACACCAATCCGCAAGAGACGAAAGAGATGACCGAGCCTTTGGAGGGTAATTTCAGCGGGATCGGTATTCAATTCAATATGTTGACCGATACGGTGTATGTGATTCAAGTCATTTCCGGTGGACCATCTGAAAAAGTGGGATTAATGGCAGGCGACCGAATCATAGAAGTGAATGATACCCTTATCGCAGGTGTGAAAATGAGCACACCCGATGTGATGAGACGATTGAGAGGACCGAAAGGAACAGAGGTTCGGGTGAAGGTGAAACGTGGAGGCGAATCTGAATTGTTGGACTTCACCATAACACGCGGGAAAATACCGGTCTATAGTATTGATGCCGCTTATATGGCAGATAAAGAGACAGGTTACATCAAACTGAACCGTTTTGCAGCCTCTTCTATGAAAGAATTCAAGGAGGCTTTGACTGCACTGAGTAAGAAAGGTATGAAGCAGTTGATATTGGACCTTCAAGGAAATGGCGGTGGTTATTTGAACACGGCTACGGAATTGGCAGACGAGTTCTTGTCGAAAGGAAAATTGATCGTCTATACGGAGGGCAATAAACAACGACATCAGGATGCAATCTCTACTTATCAAGGGTCATTCGAGAGCGGCCGTTTGGTGATTTTGGTAGATGAATCATCGGCAAGTGCCAGTGAAATTCTTTCCGGTGCGATTCAAGACTGGGATCGTGGTGTGATAATTGGTCGCCGAACATTTGGAAAAGGGTTGGTACAACGTCCGTTACCATTGCCGGATGGCTCGATGATCCGTTTGACCGTTGCCCGTTATTATACACCGACCGGTCGTTGTATTCAAAAACCCTATGAGAAAGGAAACGGAAAAGCTTACGCCCATGATTTGATCGAACGGTACAATCGTGGCGAATTGATGAGTGCAGACAGTATTCATTTCCCCGATTCGTTGAAATATCAGACGATGGCAGAAGGACGAACCGTATATGGTGGGGGTGGAATCATGCCCGATGTATTTGTCCCCATCGACACGACCTATTATAGTGATTTCCATAGAAACTTGGTATCGAAGGGGTTAGTGTATAGAGTGGCCATGAATTATTTGGATCAACACCGAGAGGAACTGACAAAGAAATACAAAAAAATCAATGTTTATAAGGAGAAATTTGAGGTGACAGAATCGCAATTGAATGACTTGTTGCGGTTGGCCAAAGAGAATAATATAGCCTTCAAAGAGGAAGAATACAAACGCTCATTACCATTGATCACGCTTCAAATCAAGGCGTTGATAGCACGGGATTTGTTTGACATGAAGGATTATTTCATGATTATCAACGAAGTGAACCAAAGCTATCAAGAAGCATTGAAAGTAATTAATGATGAAAACAGATATAATCAAATATTGGGTATCAAGAAGCCCAATGATGAACAAACACTAACTAAATAATGTATTGGCAATTATTTCGGACGTTTTTTAAAATCGGACTGTTTACGATTGGCGGAGGGTACGCCATGCTTCCCCTTATTCAACGGGAAGTGACAGAACGAAACTGGTTGACAAAAGAGGAATTCATTGATATTTTTGCCGTAACACAATCGTTGCCGGGCATCTTCGCGGTGAATATTTCCATTTTTGTAGGGTATAGGTTACTGAAAAAGAAGGGAGCCGTATGTTGTGCATTGGGTACTATCATGCCCTCATTCTTGATTATTTTGGCAATAGCCCTGTTCTTTACGCACGTTCGTGACAATGTATGGATTGAGAGAGCCTTTAAGGGGTTACGCCCGGCCGTGGTGGCTCTGATCGTAGTCCCTTGTCTGACGACAGCAAAATCCATCAAATTGTCTTACAAACAGATGATTATTCCTGTAGTTTCTGCCTTACTGATTTGGAAAGGCGGGCTCTCTCCGGCTTGGATTATC
Organism: Agathobaculum sp.; assembly: GCA_963651605.1. Classification (GTDB taxonomy): domain Bacteria; phylum Bacteroidota; class Bacteroidia; order Bacteroidales; family Tannerellaceae; genus Parabacteroides. Next base: position 4,467 of record CAVJQR010000157.1, on the reverse strand, counting down.
TTGGCAGCAATTGCCGGAGGTATTATATATGGCATAAAAATTAAAAAGAACATCGGATGATTTGGTTACAGCTTTTATACGTATACATAAAGATCGGAATTTTGGGATTTGGTGGGGGATATGCTATGTTATCCTTGATACAAGCCGATGTCGTTGACAAATATAAGTGGATCTCCTTGCAGGAATTCACGGATATTGTCGCTATTTCACAGATGACCCCCGGACCCATAGGAATCAATAGTGCGACCTATATCGGATACACTGCCGTTCACAATGCCGGTTACTCTCCAGCCTTGTCGATATTGGGTTCATGTCTGACGACATTCGCTGTCAGCTTGCCCTCTTTTTTACTGGTGCTGTTCGTTTCATACAGCTTTGCCAAATTCAAGAACAACAAATATGTCGAGGCTGCTTTCTTGGGACTTCGACCAGCAACGGTAGGATTGATTGCTGCAGCGGCCCTGTTGTTGATGAATGAAGAGAATTTCATTGACTACAAGAGCTTTCTTATTTTTGCCGCTGCGTTCGTTTTGACTTATAAATTTAAAGTTCACCCTATACTGATGATTATCTTGGCGGCTGTGGCAGGGGTGATTTTGTATAGTTTTTGAATATGAGAAGATTAAATTTTACCTACTTGTTGTTGCTGTTGCTTTTAGGCTTTTCTTCATGCAAGACAAGGCAACAGATAACTACCGGTACCTCATACGCCGAACCCAAACGTGAGTTCAGAGGTGCATGGATTCAGACGGCTTTTCAGGGTGAATACAAATCGATGACACCGGCCGAAATGCGAAAAAGCTTCATCAAGAAGTTGGATTTCTTACAGACGTGTGGCATCAATGCGATTATCTTTCAAGTTCGTCCGGAGGCAGATGCCTTTTATCGTTCGGAGTTGGAGCCTTGGAGCCGTTTTTATACGGGCGAACAAGGGTTGGCTCCGCAAGGAAATTTCGATGTGATGGCCTTCTTGATCAAGGAATGCCATAAGCGGAACATGGAGTTTCATGCTTGGTTGAATCCTTATCGGGTAAGCACCGGCGGCAATACCAATTTCGCCGATTCGCATATTTACTACAAACATCCTGAATGGTTTGTGACGTTCAACAAGCAAATCTTTTTCGATCCGGCTTTGCCTCAGTCGAGAGAGTTCATTTGCAAGGTCGTGAAAGATATCGTGACACGTTACGATGTCGATGCCATTCACATGGACGACTATTTCTATCCCTATCCGGTAGCCGGAGAATTCTTCCCTGACGAAAGCAGTTTTGAGAAATATGGTTTGGCCAAAGGCTATTCGTACGATCAGAAAGGCGATTGGAGAAGAGCCAATGTCAATAAATTGATTCATCAGATCAAACGCACGATCTTGCTGAGCAAGCCGTGGGTTCGTTTTGGCGTGAGCCCGTTCGGCATTTACAGAAACAAGCAAAGTACGCCCGATGGCTCGGGTAGCAATACGAACGGATTGCAGAATTACGATGATCTCTACGCCGATATTCTTTATTGGGTGAAGCAAGGATGGGTAGATTATAACATTCCGCAAGTGTATTGGGAGATTGGTCATCCGAAAGCCGACTACACGACATTGGTGAAGTGGTGGAACAAGAATGCAAACGGCGGACATCTCTACATCGGACAAGACGTTGCACGAACGATGAAGGTAGATCAGTTGCCCGAAAAAATGTATTACGAACGCCATCTTTCGCACGTCGAAGGAAACTGCTTTTGGCCGGCTAACGAAGTGTTGTGGAACAACAAAGGTGTAGCCGACAGCCTTCGTGCGCATTATCATAAGTACCCGGCGTTGATTCCGGCCTATACTCATCTGCACAATCGTGCCCCGAAAGAGGTGAAGAAGTTGAAAGCCGAGTGGACATCCGACGGCTATCTGTTGCGCTGGAAAGCCGAGCAGAGTGCAGACAATCCCGAGCTGGCTTGCTATTTTGTGGTCTATCAGTTTGAGGCCAATGAGCCAATCGATCTGAACAATCCGGCCCATATTGTAGCAACTACCCGTGAATGTTACTACAAACTCCCTTATGAAAAAGGAAAACGCAAGTACCGTTATGTGGTGACGGCCGTCGATCGTTTCCACAATGAGAGTGCCAGCGGAAAGAAGAAGGTCGTTAAATTATAGCATGGCTATGATGAATAGTGTTTTAATAAGGCATCATTGAAGGAATGAATGCCATGCTTTGTATAGTTTTCCCCTGAGTAAACTCGAGTTTTGTCCTGAATGAACTGCAGTTTTGTACAGAGAAACTTTTTCAAGATTCGGATATTCTCCTTTTGTTGCTGAGCAAATATAAAAGAAAAGTCCCGGTGTCATCCAAATGAGATACCGGGACTTTTCCGTTTATTATCGAACTTTTCTTACAATATATTCATCATCGGCTGTTTTCAAACGGAGGATGAAGGAGCCCGATGGGGCGTTGATCTGTGCCTCATGTTCGAATCCTCCTTCTGAATGCAGTAGAGTCCCTGCGAAGGAATAGATCTCCACTTGCGCAATAGGAACGGCCGATTGGATCACAAGTCGGGCATCTTTCCGATAGATTTGGATTGCCTTCTCACTGCTGATCGATTCGTTGGCGACGATTCCATGGAAATATTTTGCTTTCAATGTTGGCAAACTTGCGCGGAGTTGGCTCACATCGAAGGTGTAATCATAGCTTGTTGAGAGCAATTTATCGCCTAAATACCAGCCCAAGAAAGTATATCCTGCCACTTTCTTTGCAGTCATATAGACTTTCGAGTCTCTGTAAAGAAGCACTTCTGCCCAACCCTCTTCGCCACCATCGGTCTCCAATTGGAAAGGCAATGCCTTGAATTTGGCCACGAGTTGCTTCATGCTCTCTTCAACCTTGAATGTAGAGCTCATCAAAGCCGTTTCGATCAGTTTTCCGTCCAAGTACCAACCCTCAAAAGCATAGCCTGCGTCGGGAATGGCCGTCACCGTTATCTGCTCTCCTACTTTCGCCAAACCTTGAACGGATACTTGACCACCGGCATGACTTCCCTCGGTACCGATTACTAACGTGTGCACCTCTTCTTGCTTGGCATCTATAGCAAAACGAGCTTCGATGGTGGTTTCTTGTGCGGTTAACGTCAGTTCATAAGTTGTTTCTTCTGATAACAACTTGCCGTTCTGATACCAACCGACAAATTTATAGCCGGCATAAGGTAAGGCTTTCACCTGCACTTTCGTCCCTTTTTCGTATTCTCCGCTTCCGCTTTGCAGCACATTGCCATAATCGGGTGTTGTATGGGTGATGGTAAGCTTCGCCAATGTCGAGACGGTACGTGCTTCAATCGTTCTTTTATCGGCAGAAGTGGCTTCCAATGTCAGCACTGTCTCTTTCGAAATAAGCTTGTTGTCTTCATACCATCCGTCGAAAGCGAGGTTGACAGCGTCGGCGGGCAAAGAAAATTTGACCTTGGCCGTCTTGCCATCATTCGAAGTAATTTGACAATAGCCACTAAAATCGAAATTGGTGAAATGCGCTTTGAGTGTACGATCTTTGTCTTCTACCTTAAAAGAATAGGAGAGTTCCGAAGAAATCTTCTTGCCGTCTTCATACCATCCGTCGAAAAGGCTCAGTCCATATCGGTCATCATTCATATAAGCTTCCAAGGAAGCAGTCTCGCCTTGCTCATAAGCGCCCGCACCTTTGATTATAAAATTCTGATTATTGACATTGCTTGTAATGGTTACCAACAGACCAAACTCCTCAATCTGTTTGAACAAACCCCATATAGGATCGGCTTGATATTCAGCCTTCATCCCTTTCGGCACATAAAGCACACATGCCTCTTTGTCTGTATCAGGGAAGGGGTCGCCATCCATTGTCGTGACTTTTTCTTTTGACTTTAGGGTTATGGAAGAGGGTGTCATTGATGAAAAAGCGTGTGTTCCTAATGAGTTCAATGTTTTAGGAAACTTAATATTTTCTGTATTCCAAATGGAGCAGCCAGCAAAAGCAGACCCTTCTATCGATGTTAAGTTGACTAATTGGAAAACATTAATATTTTTTAGACTTGTGCATCCGCTAAAAGCAAAAAATCCTATACTCTCAATGGATCCAGGAAGTTGTACATTTTCCAAAAATAATAGGTTTTCGAATGAATTACTTGGTAGAATGTTATTTGGTATTTCCGCTTTAGTTAAGTCTATGCTTGAAAGATTTTTCATCAATGAAAACACATTAAAGTCTACATTATTCATTGGCCCAGATACAATCAGTTTCGTTATTTCCTCTTTTTTGAGATTTAATTTTTCAATTTCTGATTGAAGCGTCCCTGCCGTTGTAAGTGTTATAGAAATAGGATCTGCATCTTCTTCTATGATAGGATATTCCTTCCAAACGGCAGCATTTCGATATGCTTCTGCCGCGCCCTTGGGAACATGCACCGAAGCTATGTCGCCAATACTTTCAGATATTCCTATTGGTGTTGAGGATTGCA
>CAVJQR010000156.1:6127-6914 GCA_963651605.1 Agathobaculum sp. | reverse complement strand
AAGCGGAATCCTATTCGTGACAGGACTATTGTTTTTCCTCGTCGGTATGAGAGCCAACGAGCATTCGGCCGGAAGGCGGGAAGGGATGCTGGTGGTAACCCTTACCTGGAGTTTGCTTTCTCTCTTTGGTATGTTGCCCTACTACCTAAGTGGCTACATCAACAACATCACCGATGCCTATTTTGAGACCATGTCCGGCTTTACTACGACGGGGTCTTCCATCTTGAATGATATCGAAGCGCTTCCGCACGGACTGCTCTTTTGGCGAAGTCTAACCCAATGGCAGGGCGGAATGGGTATGATTGTCTTTACTGTGGCGCTGATGCCGATCTTGGGAGAAGGCGCCTCGCAAATGTTTGATGCTGAATCGTCCGGCATTACTCACGAACGTTTCCGCCCTCGTATTACACAAGTCGCCAAGCGGCTTTGGGGAATCTATCTTTTCTTGACGGTGTTGCTGGCCGTGTTGCTTTATGTCGGCCCGATGGATCTCTACGATGCTGTCAATCATGCCATGACAACCTTGGCAACCGGGGGGTATTCCACCAAAAACGCAAGCATCGCTTACTGGCATTCCCCCTATATCGAGTATTTGTTGGTAGTATTTATGGCGATCGGGTCGACCAATATGACGCTGATCTATTTTTGTTTTAATGGTAGGTTCGGAAAATTATGGAAAGACGAAGAGACGCGTTGGTACTATAGCGTCATTCTTACGGTTACGTTTGTCATCATGTGTTGGATCTATTTCAAAGGAATGGAACCCGATTGGGAGACAGCCTTTCGC
>CAVJQR010000156.1:0-6117 GCA_963651605.1 Agathobaculum sp. | reverse complement strand
GCCTTTCGCAATTCACTCTTCCAAATCACCTCCAACATCTCGACCACCGGTTTCATGACGCAAGATTTCCTCCCTTGGGGCCCCTTTGTTTGGGTGACAATGATCTTGATCATGGTTGTCTGCGGATGCGCCGGTTCAACAAGCGGTGGCTTTAAAATGGGGCGATTTGTCATATTGGTGAAAAATTTGCTGAACGTATTCAAGAAGCAAACCCACCCGCATGCCATTATCCCTGTGCGGTTCAATGGGCGAGTTGTTTCGAGCGACAATGTCAACCGGGTGCTGGCTTTTGCCTTTGTCTACATCTCATTGATGTTTTGCGGATGCTTGATTTTGACATTCGATGGGGTCGGTTTTGAAGAAGCCTTGGGGGCAAGTGTTTCGGCCGTCAGCAATGTCGGGCCGGGACTGGGTTCGTGCGGCCCGGTATACAACTACTCTCAATTTTCCGATTTGAGTAAATGGGTTTTGACCTTCTTGATGATGACCGGCCGTTTGGAAGTATTTACCGTATTGACTATCTTGCTTCCCGGCTTTTGGAAGCAATGATTTTCAAAAGGTGATGCCGATATTTGAAAGAACAACTCCCGAATCATGAAAAGTTTTCTCGGCATAAAACTGTAGTTCATTCGGGAGAAAACTCGAGTTTCATGCCGAATGAACTGCAGTTTGTTCGGGAGAAACTATTTCGAAGTTTCTGACAAACTTTTTCAAAACCTAAGAATTGTCGAGACAAAAGATTGTGACATTTTTTCAAGGGACGGTATACGTTTCTTTATTCTTTTACGTTATATTTGATACGATAGTTTATTCATAAGCGAAAAAGAAACAATGATTGACTATATAAAAGGTGAAATAATAGAATTGACTCCGGCACGTATGATATTGGAATGCAGTGGAATAGGGTACGAAATCAATATTTCGTTGACTACTTTCACGGCCTTTCAGGGGAAACACGACGGAAAAATATATATTTACGAGGTGATTCGTGAAGATGCCCATCTGCTGTATGGCTTCTCTACTACCCTCGAACGAGATTTATACTTGCTGCTCACATCTGTTTCGGGTGTTGGCCCCAACACGGCGCGCACGATACTTTCATCGCTACAGCCCAGGGAGCTGATACAGGTTATTTCTTCGAAAGACGAAGTTTCTTTAACGGCAGTAAAAGGCATCGGCGCCAAGACCGCACAACGTATTTTGGTGGATTTAAAGAGTAAGGTAACCTCTTTGTCTGAGCAAAGCGGAGCTTCGGTCAACATGGTGGTTCCTACTTCGAATGCAGAAGTGGCAGAAGAAGCCACTGCTGCATTGGTCATGTTGGGTTTTCAAAAGGCCGCCTCACAGAAAGCTGTCACGGCTATTTTGAAAGAAAGCCCTACTGCGCATGTAGAACAAGTTATCAAGTCTGCCCTTAGAATGCTTTAATGAGAAAAAATTTAAAATACATCCTACTGCTTTGCTCCTTTATTGTCTTGAGTGGACTATGGGCTTTGAATGCAGATTTCTTGGCGTCATCCCGTTTTATGCCCGATTTTGAGCCAATGGAGACTGCCGAGGTTCAAGATTCTGTCCCCAAATCGCGCTACCCGGTGTCCAAGACAATGCCGGAGGAGTATGATGACTTGCGGAAAAAGTCTCCTATCGACTTAAAAGACCCGGAAAATGTCAAGACAACCATCGAGTATGACATCAAAACCGGAACCTATATTGTCCGGACGAAATTGGGTGACATGGAGTTGGGTACGCCGATGACATTGACCCCTGAAGAGTATCAAGACTATAGCATGCAGGAATCTTTGCGGGCCTACTTCAAAGCAAAGAATGAAGAGGAATTCGAGAAAGAGACCAACAAACGCTTCAATGTCACGGATATGCAGTTCAATTTGGGACCGGCCGAGCGCGTGTTTGGCCCGGGTGGTGTGCGCGTCAAGACACAAGGATCGGCTGAAATCTCAATGGGGTTGAAGAACAATACGACCAAAAATCCTTCATTGCCGACACGTTCCCGCAGCAGAACCTACTTCAACTTCGACGAGAGCGTGCAGTTGAATATGCAAGCCTCCGTCGGAAGCAAGGTGAATTTCGGCATGAACTATAACACCGAGACCTCGTTCGACTTTGATTCCAAGAAACTTAAGTTGGCTTACACAGGAGAGGAAGACGAAATCATCAAATCGATCGAAGCCGGAAATGTAAGCATGACAACAAGCAATTCCCTCATCAATGGAGGAGCAGCTTTGTTCGGATTGAAGGCGGATTTACAATTTGGAAAGCTTCGCGTGAATGCCTTGTTCGCACAGCAAGAATCAGAATCTAAAACGGTTAGTTCAAAAGGTGGTGTACAAACCAAACCTTTCGAGATAACTGCCGATTCATACGACGAGAACCGCCACTTCTTCATTGCGCAATATTTTCGTGATCATTACGATGAGGCCTTGACAAAATTGCCGCGTATCAACTCGTCGGTCTCCATCAATCGTGTAGAGGTGTGGGTCACCAACAGACAAGGTAACTACAACCAGTCCAGAAATATCGTTGCATTCTCGGATTTGGGCGAATACAAACACATCAGCAATTCACAGTTTGTGCCTCAAGGATCGAGTGAATTACCTCGGAACGAAGCGAACTCTCTCTATTCTACGGTCGTAAACAGCTATGCCGATGCCCGAAATATCAACCAAACTACCCAAGTATTGAGCGGATTCATTACGGGAGGGCAAGATTTTGAGAAGATTGAGAGTGCCCGATTGCTGGATGCGTCAGAGTATACCCTCAATAAACAATTGGGATATATTTCATTGAAAACACAATTGCAGTCGGATGATGTGCTGGCCATCGCCTTCGAATACACATCCGGTGGGCAAGTTTATCAAGTTGGTGAGTTTGCAAGCGACAATACGAGCAACACTTCCAATTGTCTTTATGTCAAGTTGTTGAAAGGATCCAATATGTCTCCTTCGATGCCGTTCTGGGACTTGATGATGAAGAATATTTACTCATTGGGAGCCTACTCCATACAAAAAGAAAAATTCCGTATGGATATCATGTACCAAAGTGATACGACCGGAACTTCTGTCAACTATATTTCGGAAGGAAACATCAAGAACGAGATATTGCTGAAGGTCATGAACTTGGACCGTTTGAACTCACAAAATGAAGCACATGCGGATGGTTACTTCGACTTTGTCGATGGATATACGATCATGGCCGACATGGGTAAGATCATATTCCCCGTAGTCGAGCCGTTTGGTTCTCACTTGCGCAAAAAAATAGGGAATAATGCCATTGCTGAGAAGTATGTTTATCAGGAATTGTATGACTCCACTTTGACATATGCCCGGCAGATAGCAGAGAAGAACAAGTTCATATTAAAGGGTGAATACAAGGCCTCTTCAAGCGCAGAGATTCAGCTCGGGGCTACCAATGTCGCACGTGGATCCGTAAAAGTTACGGCGGGCGGTACAGTCCTCACGGAGAATGTCGATTATACGGTCGATTATGCATCGGGTGTCGTTACTATCTTGAACGAGAACATCATCAATTCCGGAACGGCTGTCAGCGTCTCATTGGAGAATCAGTCGACTTATAGCATGCAGCGAAAAACGATGATGGGATTGGATTTGAACTATCAATTCAACGATAAGTTCAGTCTGGGTGGAACCATCATGCATATGTCGGAAATGCCGATGACCACTAAGACGACAATGGGCGACGAGTCTGTCAGAAATACATTGTGGGGTGTCAATGCTTCCTACAAGACGGAAAGTCAGTGGTTGACGAATGTGTTTGACAAACTGCCGCTCCTTACTCTGACAAAGCCGAGTCAAATCTCCATGAATGCCGAGTTTGCCCATTTGATAGCGGGGCATTATGAAAATGAATATACGGGCAAATACTCCTATTTGGACGATTTTGAATCAACTCAGAACTCCATCGATTTGTTGAATCCTTACCCTTGGAACTTGGCAAGTACGCCATATGATGATTCATCGACGGCACTTTTTCCGGAAGCATCGTTAGTAAACAATATCGATTACGGGAAGAACCGTGCATTGATGGCGTGGTATTATGTAGATGGTATCTTTACCCGCAAAAATTCGCGCTCATTACCGAAAAATATTACCCAAGACGATTTGTCCAACCATTTCGTACGTGCCATACAAACAACGGAACTGTTTCCCAATCGTGACGTTGGCGTAAATGAAAACAACTTGATATCGGCATTAAATGTTGCCTTTTATCCCGACCAACGCGGGCCGTATAACTTGGACGCTGACAAGGTGAACTCAGACGGTACACTGCAAGATCCGCAAAAACGATGGGGTGGTATCATGCGAAAGATTGACCAGGTTGACTTCGAAACGGCCAACATCGAATACATTGAGTTCTGGTTGATGGATCCATTTGTCTACAGCGGACAGACGGCCGAAGGCGGTGACGTCTATTTCAACTTGGGTGATATCTCCGAAGATATCTTGAAAGATGAGAAAAAGTTCTTCGAGAATGGTCTTCCTGTTGACGGCGACGCCAGCAAAGTGGATACAACCGTGTGGGGAAAAGTGCCAAAACAGCAAAGTACCGTCTATGCTTTCGACAACACATCCGGCACTCGTAGGTTGCAAGATGTCGGATTCAATGGACTTTCTTCCGAAGAAGAGTTGCAATTCCCTACCTATCAGGAATTTTTGCAGCAGTTGACTCCGAAGATTTCTGCAACGACATTGGCTAAATGGCAAGATGATCCGCTGTCTGTTCTGAACAATCCATCGGGTGATAAATTCCATCATTTTCGCGGATCTGACTACGATGAGCGAGGATTGACAGTATTGGAGCGCTACAAACGTTACAATGGTACGGAGGGTAACTCCGACGAATCGACGGAAAGCTATAGTACAGCGTCCCGAACCACTCCTGATGTGGAAGATTTGAACCAAGACAATACGCTGAATGAAAACGAAAAATATTTTGAATACAAGATATCCTTGCGTCCGAAAGATATGCAAGTCGGTTCAAATTACATTGTGAATGAACTGAATACCTCCGTGACATTGGCCAATGGAGAGAAAGGTGATATCACATGGTATCAGTTTAAAATTCCAATCAAGCAATACCAACGGAAAGTCGGTTCCATCAGTGATTTTAAAACGATCCGATTCATGCGTATGTACATGACGAATTTCAAGGATTCAACCATTCTTCGTTTCGGTACATTCGAACTGGTTCGTGGTGAATGGCGCGTATATGAACGAAGCTTGGCCAGCACCACTACTGCGCCGGCTGCTAAAGGTTCATTGGAAGTGTCCACTGTCAATATTGAAGAGAATGCCAGCCGTACACCGGTCAATTACCTTTTGCCTCCGGGCGTGACCCGAATGCGTGACCCGAGCCAGCCACAAGTTCGCAAAGAAAATGAGCAGGCGCTCTCGATGAAGGTTACTGATTTGGCTTCGCAAGATGCACTGGCTATCTACAAAACTACGTCGTATGACCTGCGACAATACAAGAGATTGCAGCTTTTCACGCATGCGGAAGCTTTGATCAATGACGTCACGGACTTACGAAATGGGGACTTGTCTGTATTTCTTCGCTTGGGTTCTGACTATAAGAACAACTATTACGAATACGAAATCCCGTTGAAACTGACACCGGCCGGCAATTATATCAATTCAACTGATGTATGGCCGACGCAAAACATGATGGATTTCCGTCTGGAATCGCTCACCAATCTGAAGTTGAACCGCAACCGTGCCAAACGTCAAGGCAACAAAGGGGTAACTTATCAGACAATTTATGCGGAAACCGACCCGGACAATTCATTGAATACAATACGCATCGTCGGTAATCCGAGCTTGGCAGAAGTCAAAGTGATCATGATCGGTGTCCGCAATACCTCTTCCACCGGCACGACGAAGAGCGGAGAAGTGTGGGTGAACGAACTGCGTCTGACCGATTTCAACGAGTCGGGCGGATGGGCCGCCAATGCCAATATGAACGTAGCCATCTCCGATTTGGGTACGGTCAATGTTGCAGGGCGCGTCGAGACGGCAGGATTTGGCGCATTGGATCAATCCGTCACGGAGCGCCGTATCGATGATTATTCGCAATATAGTGTAT
>CAVJQR010000155.1:0-6915 GCA_963651605.1 Agathobaculum sp. | reverse complement strand
CGGAAAATGTCGATGTGCTTTCGCGTGTGCTCCTCCATGTTCATGTCGAACGCCGCTATAAATGCACTCCTATCGCGCCCGAGCCTGCGGTCTATCAATCGGTTCAGCCTCTCCGCCTCCTTGCTTACTAACTTTGTGACGTACTTCAACTCATGCTTGTACAGACGCGTCTCTTCCGCTTTGTAGCAACAATCCCACGCCGCACCGCATGCCTGATCAGCTAAGAACAACACCAACATCGTAAACCCGAACGCCCTGCCTTGGGTGATCTCACCCAACTGCTCAAATCTGCTTATCGCTAACATCCGTTCAAAATTTTTCTGATCCGTAACTCCCTGCACTTGTCCGCCAGTGCTTTTATTTCCGCCATCTTGGCCGACGTCTCCTTCGGCCGCCGGTTCTTCTCCCGATAGGCCTCCTTCTTCTTATCCCGGTTGCACTCTTTGCAACGCTTCAATCCGTCGAAGGTCTTGCCCCCTTTCGCAAACTCGCCCACCGGCTTATACTCCTTACACGTCGGGCAACGCTTCATGCCCGTCTCGCATACATACAGCTGCACCGCCATCTGCATAAACGACCCCCTGTAGCCTCGCTCCCGAAGCTCCGCCACGATGTCGCCCACACGCTCCTTGCCGAACCGCTCCTCCAGATAATCCGCTTCGCGCCGATGCAACTTTCCGAATCGCTTCTTCATCCTCTCCGGATAGCCCTCCCGCGCACAATCCTTACAGTAACCGCAACGCCCGTCCGCGCCTCTACCTGATCCGAAGCTGCCGAGCGGCTTCTCCTCGCCGCATCGGCTGCAAATCTTTGTCGCTTTCATACCCTGTACGATTTGTTTTCAAAAACGATTACCTCAAGCATCTCGTTGAAGCGGTCCGCCACCCGGTCGCCATACACCTCGCGGATCTCCTTCGGCGTCAGATTCGTCGTGAAGCCCGTAAACAGCTGCTTGTCATACCTGTATTCGATCAGGTCCGTCACCGGGTTCAACCGGTTCCCATACTCAAGCACCTCCGCCGGCTCACGGCCCAGGTCATCAAGAAAAAGCATCTTTTTGCTCCTAAGATTCTCCAACTCATGCAGGTCTCTCGATCTCAATACGTAATCCTTCGCGTCAACCGACGTCAACGCCGTCGGCTCTTTGAAATAGTTGTTGTTGCCTAAACTGTTTATCGCCGTCTGCATCGCTCGCACCATCGTTGTCTTCCCGTTGCCGCATTGCCCGCAAAACATAAGACCGAACTTCTGTCCGCCGCCCGTTAAAAACACCGCCACCCTGCGGATATACTCCTCCGTCTTCTCGTTCGCGATATATGCGCGCGACCGCCTTTCGACCTCTAATTTATACGCCTCCGTCAGCAACCACACCGTCTGTGGCAGCCCGATCGGCATCCTAAAACGCTCCCCGGTAGTCCGCCGACGAAGTAGCTCCCGTTTCAATGCGTCCACGCCTGTCGTATTTGTTTCCATACTGCTCTGTTTTTGGTTTGTTGTCATAATTGCCGGATATCACCTTCTCGAAGTTCGTCGGCTTGATCAGCCAGTCGAACGTCGCGCGCCAACCTTTCGGATTCTGACCCTTTAGAAAGTCCGACCGAATCGCGATTTGAATCATAGCCAGAAAACATTCCTTTCCGTGCTCGCCTATTCGCGCACGCACCATTGCCTTCCGCCTGTCCGATAGCGGCTGCCGTAACACGCCGAACACGCCCTGCGTCTCGGCGTTGAAAAATTCAACCAACTTTTTGTAGTCCACCGCCTCGGGGCGAGCCGCTTGCGGCGCGCTTTTCTCATCACTTTCGTTAGAAAGTGATTCTTTTATATATATATCTTTCTTTCCTTTCTTCTTATTTGTGCCCTCGCTGTGCCCTTCATTTTGGACCTTTTCAAGAGCCTGTGTTATTAGTTGTGTCACCATATCTCTTAACTCGTTGATGTTAAGTGCGTTAAGTGTGCCTTTGGCCGTGTCGGGGGTGTGTCCCGAATCCGCGTAACGCGCTGACTCTCTGTCCGTTGGCTGTGCCTCTCGATTTTCGCCGTTATACTTGTCGTAATTCACCAGCGTGATCACAGTCACACCCTGCGTGTCGTCCGTCGTTATCATACCCTTTTTCTTCAGCGAATCCAGAAAACTCCGCACACGCTTACTACCCCACTGCCATCTGTTGGCCAAGAACCGTACGGATGCCGGATATTGTCCTCTACCCCAAGTTACATTCCTACCACCGATACCAACCGTTGCCGGTTGCGTTGCATCAAATCTTGCCGACTGTATCAAATCGAGCCAAGCTTCGCACTCGCTAAAGGTCCGAGCCGCTTCCCACGTTTCCGAGGAAAAAAACTTGCGCGATATTTTTATATATCCTTCCTCCATAAGCCCCTACTTCATCAGTTCGATCACCTTGTCGTTTATTGCATTCGTCACCCTCACGACGCCCTGCTTATGTAGCTCGTTAAGCTCCATCTTCAACTCTACGGTCATCGCCTGCTGCAACTCCCTGAACAAAACAGCCGGAGGCTGCCTCCCCTGCTCCTTGCGCTTCGCAACGAGCAGCCTCAATAGTCGAATCGTTTCCATATCTATTTTGATTAAAAAAATGAATCCTACCGAAAAAAAACGAACCACGCCTATCCTCCCGAACCGACGTGGCAATACATTGTTTAACAAACCAAATTCTGAGCTAATCAACTGTAATCTCAATAAAAATAATCCATCCCGTCGCCATGCGTCGGCCGCTGCCGGTAACGCTCCAACACCGCCTCCACGTCCTGACCCTCCTTCACGAAGATCAACGTCCGACTGTCGAAACGTACCCACTTGCCGCGCACCTTCGGCTCCGCCGGGACGACGGCCACCCCTTTTTCTACGCCCTTTCTATACTTCACCATAACCCAATCCTCCCGAACGAAAAAGACGACGCCGGGCCGCAACCCGAACGCCGCCCATCGTCTTGACAAAGTCGCCGAAGCAACCGAAAAACAGAAAAAAATCAGAAGAGGACTCGCACCTCACGTCCGCCTTTTCCGGACGGCATTGGTTGAACAAATAAATGAATAAAAAAAACCGCCACTGCGTAACCACACGGCGTTCGCGGGGCGAGGCGGAATCGAACCGCCTCCGCACACCATGCGCCCCATTAAAACATGGCCGAATCTCACGACCCGACCATGCCGACCAGAACTAAGCTTCGGATATCCACCAAAAAGGACCTTAACCTTGCACCTCCTTTATGGCGCGGATCCCGATTAATCGCATGATATATGAAAAAAGAAAATTGTCTCTCATTCATAAAAACAGGGCGACCCATTCTCACGAACAAACCGCCCATCATGCAAAATTAGAAAACTATTGTGCAATCTATGGAAAAACACACGTGCGGCAGACGGGAGTCGAACCCGCCCCGACGCCTCTTCCGCGTTGCCCGGTTGCCACATACACACCGACCCGATCTTCACAGACCAAGTCGGAAAACCAATGAAAAAATATAGGAAATAAAAAATACAATTTCAAAAATGAAACTGAAATCACCAACGATGACCCCGGCTGTGGAATCGAACCACACGAACGGACCCAGCCCCGCCGGGGTGCTCCTTTGGCCCTCACGGGAGAAAGAAAAGCAGATTCAACAATTCATGTATGCTACAGTAAATAAAAAGCGATTACTTAATCTGTAAGAACAAAAAGAAAAAATAACTTCGTGCCGTGCCGCATCTCGCTTGCGGATGCTGTTCAAAAATCCAACTCACGGCTATACTTTTTTGTGGCTGCCTGCGCTACCAGACTATCTCCGCGGACATACCGCGCCACTGTCGCTTTTTTGGCCTTGACACCGCCACGCCGCTCTCGGGAGACAAGTCGATCCCTCTGCTTATGCGTGGTTGAAAGAGCCGTCCGCTATCGTGCGGGAAAGGCTGTCGTTTTGTTCGGTCGGTGGAATCGAACCACTTCCAAGCACCGACTGCTCGACCGATGTGTGGCCGGCACGTTCTTCACAGATAATGCCGGCCCTAAGCTATCTGTCAAAATCTGAAAACTATGAAATAGTGCATATCTATCTTCCAGCCGTCCGCCGCTTCCGCAACCGGTCGATTGCGATCCGCGTCTCCGCACGGCTCTCTATCTCCTCGTTCGTCGGCACGCGCACACCCTTCAGCCAACGCTCCACCTCCGCCTTCGAGAAAAACACCGTCTTCCCGTTCGCCGCCTTATAGTAGGGGATCCGCCGCCGGTGGATATACCCGTACAGCGTCTTCACCGTGAAACCCGTCAGCAACGAACACTCCTGAATCGTCAGCACATCCTTCGCCCCGATCAGCGCGGACCGCTTTATCTCCTCCAGCTTCGCCATAACGCCCTCCATAAACTCATTCATAACGCATCCTCCTCCTTTTCCGTCAGCTCCTTATAGACCGAATCCGGGAGCAAACCCTTCCGCAAGCACCAACGGCCAGCCCTGTATGCCGCATACAGCACCGCCACACCCACCGCCCGTGTCCAGACGATTGTCCACACCACGTCCACACCTTCCGCAGGCTCGCTCAGCAACAAAACAATCGCCGCCGCACCCACCGCGCAAAGCACCGCCACCGCGGCCCATTGCGCCGCCATTCTCAATCTCCTTTTCATGATTCGCTCGTTTTAGTTTGTTTTACATTCTTCAAAAGCCCGTTCTGCTTCACAATCCGCTTGATCCCCATGATGGTCATCCCATATTTCTCCCCAAGGGCCATAAACACGCGGTTGGGCTTCGCCTCCGGGTTCGAGGCTGCCCATGCGCTATAGTCCGAGCAGATGTTTCGGTTCCGCTCCTCCTTCCTCCGTTCGAAGGGTGTCTTCAATATCTCGTCCATATCAATACCTTTTTTCGGTTAATTTCCTATTTTTGCAAATATGTTTGCAATTGTGTTACCTTTACATTGGCAAAGATAAATGTATTTCTTAGATTATCTAAGATATAGAGATAAATATTTTTAGATTTAACTTTATTTAATTGTTTTGAGTATGAATAAGAGAATTATGGAATTTATCGTGCATTTAGGCATATCCGTATCAGAATTTGAACGGAATTGTGGGTTAAGTAATGGAGCAGTATCTAAGATTGGCGAAAAGACAAGACGCCTCACATTAGATAGAATATCTAAGACATACCCGTCTCTTAATATAGATTGGTTATTAACCGGTATTGGGGATATGATGTTATCCGATTCCGTTCGTCAGACGAATCAGAGCGGGGATAATATTCACGGACGGCACGTCACCGTCAACAAAACCGAAAAAGACTATATCGACATCATCAAAAAGCAAGCCGAACAACTCAGCAAAAGCCAGTCGCATATCGACCACCTACTGAGCATCATCGACCGCCTACAAAATGAGTGAAAACAACAACAATCCAACAACAATCTCCCCCCTCTTTTGTTGCTAACGCCATCAGTCAACACACATATATAACTGAACGTCAGCAACATAAGAGTATGATTGGAAATATCTATAAAAAACAATAGAGATGAAACATAATTTGCACCTGCATTGGATGGCTGCCCTCTTGGGGGCCTCGATGCTGACTGCGTGTACCGAGAAAAGCATTTATAACTTGGCAGACTATGGGGTAACCCCCGACAACACAAAGAATGCCGCACCGCTCATTGTCGATGCACTGAAGAAAATTGCTCCCAAAGCAGACGGAAGCAAGACGATCACCATTCAGTTGCAGAAAGGCACCTACCATTTCTATCCGGAGAATGCCGAGCAACGTGAGTATTTCATCTCAAACCACGATCAGGACAATCCGAAAACGGTAGGTATTCCGTTGGAAGGATGGAAAAATATTGTGTTCGACGGACAAGGATCGGAGTTTATCTTTCATGGACGAATGCTGCCGGTTTCATTGTTGAACTCCGAAGATTGTACGTTACAGAACTTCAGTATCGACTTCGACGATCCACAAATCAGCCAAATCAAGATTGTGGAAAACGACAGCGTGAACGGTTATATCACCTACGAAATCGCCCCATGGGTCAACTATGAGATACGCGACAGCGTCATGGTTTCGAAGGGAGATGGCTGGGAAAGCATCAACAAAGCCGGCATTGCCTTCGAAAGCGACACCCGACACCTCGTATACAACAGCAGCGACCTCCGCTTTGCCAACAAAGGTGCCGTCGAAGTGGCTCCGCGTACGATCAAAGTGCCTTGGAAAAACAATTTCTTGAAAGCGGGGACCGTTGTGGCAACCCGCAGCTGGGCACGCCCCAATCCCGGCTTTTTGGTATCGTATGACAAGAACACAACGCTGAAAGATATCACCGTTCACTATGCAGAAGGCATGGGGGTATTGGCCCAAATGAGCGAGAACATTACGCTCGACCATTTCAATGTCTGCTTGCGCGGCGACGATGATCCCCGCTACTTCACGACTCAAGCCGATGCCACCCACTTCTCGGGCTGCAAAGGAAAAATCACATCCGTCAACGGATTGTATGAAGGCATGATGGACGATGCCATCAATATCCACGGCACCTACTTGAAAGTGATGAAACGGGTTGACGACCACACCTTGCAAGCTGCCTATATGCATGGGCAAGCATATGGCTTCGAATGGGGATTCGCCGGCGACTCGGTGCAATTCATCAATTCGAATGTGATGGAAGTGTTCGAGGCCAAGAACCGTATTGCCGGCATCAAGGCCATCGACAAACCGACGGCTCACGGGGCAAAATTGTTTGAGATATCCTTCGAACAAGAGGTTCCGGCCGGCATCGACGAGAATGGCACCTACGGCATCGAGAATCTTGAGTGGACGCCTGAAGTCTATTTTGCCAACAACACGATACGCAACAACCGTGCGCGCGGTACTCTGTTCAGTACCCCACGCAAGACTGTCATCGAAAACAATGTCTACGACCATACAT
>CAVJQR010000154.1:0-6927 GCA_963651605.1 Agathobaculum sp. | reverse complement strand
GTTGCGGAGGCCTGATTCGAACAGACGACCTTTGGGTTATGAGCCCAACGAGCTACCACTGCTCCACTCCGCGATATTGTTTGTATCTCTTAAATACGCTGCAAAGGTAGGGAGTTTATTTGTAATATCCAAATATTTTCGCCACTAATTTAACATAAAATCGCGACAAGAGAATAAAATATTATCATTCTCATCCATTAATTCTTTGTAAATAAAGAGATTATTCATAAAGAATTTTTTCATAAAAAAACGTCTTTTTCCCGCCAAGCGAAGAAAAAGACGTTTAATTATCATGTAAAATTAGTCGATGATTGAAACCCATCCGTATGGATCCGGTTCGTCTCCATACTGGATAGCGCGCAACTTGTGATACAATTTCTCGCAAACAGGACCCGGCTTGCCATCCTTGGCAATCACGAAGTGCTTGTTTTCGTCCAAGTCGTCGATTTCAGAAATTGGAGCAATTACGGCAGCTGTTCCGCATTCTGCAGCTTCGTCGAACGTTGCAATTTCTTCATAAGGAACCGGGCGACATTCGATTGTCATACCCATATCCTTTGCCAACTGCTGCAAACTCTTGTTGGTGATAGAAGGCAAGATGGAGTGAGACTTCGGGGTGATGTAGCTATTGCCACGAACACCGAAGAAATTGGCCGGACCACACTCGTCCAAATATTTCTTCTCTTTCGGATCCAAGTAGAGCACGGCGGCATAACCCTTTTCATGTGCAATCTCACCTGCCGCCAAACTGGCTGCATAGTTACCACCAACCTTGATCGTACCCGTTCCGAATGGGGCAGCGCGGTCGTAGTTTCGCATGATACAAACCTTCGACGGTTGGAAACCTCCCTTGAAATAAGGGCCTACCGGTGTTACAAATACGACAAACATGTATTCAGGTGCCGGTTTTACGCCGACTTGTTCGCCCAAACCCAACATCAACGGACGAATATATAATGATGCGCCGCTCTCGTATGGCGGTACGAAACGCTCATTCAACTTGATCACTTTGCGGATGGCTTCCTCAAATTTCTCCAACGGAAGGACGGCCATCTTGATTCCATGGCTGGATGATTGCATACGTTTGCCGTTTTCGTCCATGCGGAAGACGCGAATCTTGCCATCTTTACCGCGAAAGGCTTTCAAACCTTCGAACGATTCCTGACCGTAATGCAAACAAGTTGCCGCCATGTGGATATTCAAAATCTCAGAAGAGCACACTTCGAGTTCGCCCCATTTGCCGTCTTTATAATAACAACGTACGTTGTAGTCTGTTTTGTGATAGCCAAAACCCAACTCTGACCAATTCATATTTTCCATATCTTATTCGTTTATTGCTTATTTTACTGCAAATATATAATAATATGTAATAGATTATACCACGAATACTTACATTTTTACGCACGTAGTATTATTTTTCCAAGAACTTATTATGTACCAACCACAAATAAATGAGATCTTTCACCTCGTTTTTGTACAGAAAACGCTCTGTTGTTCCCCATCCATGTTCACCATTAGGAAAGACATAGAGAGCGGCCGGAATCTTGTGTTGGTGGAGAGCTTGATAGTAGAGCAGACTATTCTCGACCGGCACCAGCGAATCGTCGTCGCTCACCAAGATCAAAGCGGGCGGTGTCTTCTCGTCTACCTGCTCTTGCAGCGTGAAGTGTTGTACCATCTTGGCGTCTTTCACCCTCTTCCCCAACAAGTTTTCTTTCGAACCTGAATGGCTCACGGCATCATCGAAGCTGATCACCGGGTAGTAGAGAATAGAGAATGCCGGGCGATTGGCATCGGCCGCCAACGTACTGAGCGAAGCCGCCAAATGACCGCCGGCTGACGAGCCTGCCACTCCGATGCAAGCAGCGTTCAAATGCCACTTTGCGGCATTCGTTTTCATCAGCTCCATCGCTTTCTCAGCGTCGCTCAAAGGAATCGTATGGTCGCCATGAGGCAAGCGGTATTTCAAAACGGCAGCTACCATTCCTTTCGAGACGTACCACCGTGCCATATTAAAGCCCTCATTGTCGATGGCCAACATCGCATAGCCCCCGCCCGGACAGATCAAAATGCCGGGCCGTTCCGCCACTTGGTTGTCCGGCAGATAGACGATCAGTTCCGCCTCATCGCTTCCATCATAAAGTTGTAATTTCTCAATTTGCTGCGCCGACAAGCCCGTTGTCAAGAGCGCAACGATTAAAAACAAAAATATTCGTTTCATGGTAATGATTTTTTATATCACAAAAATAGAGAAAAGGATCGAGTAAAAAAAGTGTTTTGGTATAGAGTCAGTAAATAAATTCTCGAAGAGAAATCTTTCAGAATAGCCTAATCTTTGAAAAGTTTCTCCTATGAAAACTCGAGTTTTCTTAGGAGAAAACTGCAGTTCATTCGGGGGAAAACTGCAGTTTCATGCCGAGAAACTTTTTCGAAACTCGGCAATGAAGTTTCAGTTGCTTTTGAGCAACCATTTTTCATGTCAGTACCGCTATCGGTTGTTTTCTGCTCCTTTTTGGAAGAGGATTTGACAATCCGACAATAAATCGTTATTTTTGCAACAAAAATACAATTACAATGAGCGTAATAGATTTAATTAATAATAGCAAAAGTACAGCATTTTCTTTCGAAATACTGCCTCCGTTGAAGGGTAACAGTATCCAAAAAGTATATAATGTCATCGACAAATTGCGTGAATTTGATCCGAAATACATCAATATCACGTCACATCATAGCGAAAACATCTACAAGACGCAAGCTGACGGCACTATCCAAAAGGTGAATATCCGCAAACGCCCCGGATCGGTAGCCATCGCCGCCGCCATCCAAAACAAGTATGGCATCCCGGCCGTGCCGCATATCATCTGCAAAGGATTCACGAAAGACGAGACCGAATATGCGCTTATCGACTTGAACTTCTTGGGAGTCAACAACTTGCTATTGCTTCGTGGAGATATCAAGACGTTGGATGCCGAGCAAAAACCAGAGCAATATCACCAACATGCAACGGAGCTGCAAGAGCAAGTGAACCGCTTCAACCAAGGTATCGCCCTTGACGGATCGCATATTGATGGCATTGAAACTCCGTTCAGCTATGGAATGGCATGCTATCCGGAGAAGCACGAAGAGGCACCCAATATGGAGTCGGATATTCGTTATGCCAAGCAAAAAGTAGAAAATGGCGCAGATTATCTCGTGACGCAGATGTTTTTCGACAACAGCAAGTACTTTGCCTTCGTGGAACGTTGCCGTCAAGAGGGGATCACGGTGCCCATCATCCCTGGCATCAAGCCGATCGTATTCTGCAACCAACTGACCGTTTTGCCGCGCATCTTCCGCTCTGACATACCGGAGCCGTTCGCTATCGAACTGCGCAAATGCAAGACCGACGAAGAAGCCAAGGAAGTAGGCATAGAATGGGCCATTACACAATGCAAAGAGCTGATGGCACACGGCGTGCCGAGCCTCCATTTCTACACAATGATGGCCTCGGAAAGCGTTCGTCGCATTGCCAAAGAGATTTATTAACGACACGAACTAAAATCGATATATCATGAAGAAATTTTGGATTGCAGCATTATGTTTGGCAGGAGCCTTCCAAATGTCGGCTCAAGAGCCATTGAAAGATTGGGCAAACTTCGAACGCTATGCCGATGCCAACGAGAAAATCAACACTCCCGTCAAGGTGGTATTCATGGGAAACTCCATTACGGACAATTGGGCGAAGATGGATCCCGACTTCTTTACGAAGAACAATTATGTAGGACGTGGCATCAGCGGACAAGTTTCGGCCCAGATGTTGGTACGTTTCAGCCCTGATGTCATTGCATTGGAGCCACAAGCGGTAGCTATTCTGGCCGGTACCAATGATATAGCTCGTAATGATTACGCCGTATCGCTCGAAAAAACGTATAACAACATCATCTCGATGGTGCAGTTGGCCGAGGCCAACCATATCGTTCCTATCCTTTGTTCAACAATGCCCGCTTACGAATTTGGTTGGCGTCCGGGCATCAAGCCGGCTGAAGAGATCATCGCTCTGAACTCGAAACTGAAGATGTATGCGCATGCGCACCAGATCATCTACGTTGATTATCACGCCGCCATGCAAGATGAACGTGGAGGTCTGCCTAAAAAATATTCAGAAGATGGCGTACATCCTAACTTGGACGGATATAAAGTAATGGAAAAATTGGTACAAGAAGCGATACAAAAGGCATTGAATCAGTAATATTCAACCTATTGATAATCAAAAAAGAAACCGTCGGCAAGCAAAATTTGTCGACGGTTTTTTCATTTTCAGCCATACATCCAACCTATTATTTGTTTACCTTTGCTAATAGAAAGAAAGCTTATAAAGATTATGTCAAGAAGAATTGTTAACAACTGGCATCCTATCAAAGGGCAGCCTTTGACAGATTTGGACAAGCGCATCATGTACTTGCAGAATAAAGGGCATTTGGTTCCCTCACGCAAATTGATCAAAACTCCTGAACAAATAGAAGGTATTCGCCGCAGCGGCGTGATCAATACGGGTGTTTTGGATTTGGTGGAAAAAGAAATAAAGGAGGGTATGTCGACTGCCGCTATCGACAAGTTGGTCTATGACTATACTGTCGACCACGGAGCTATCCCTGCCCCATTGAATTACGAAGGATTCCCCAAAAGCGTCTGTACCTCTATCAACGAAGTGGTCTGCCATGGCATCCCAAGCGAAAAGGAGATCCTGCGCGACGGCGATATCATCAATGTAGATGTCTCCACCATCCTCGACGGCTACTATTCAGATGCTTCGCGTATGTTCATGATCGGAAACGTCTCCCCTCAGAAAAAGCATTTGGTGGAAGTGACGAAAGAGTGTCTCGAAATAGGAATGGAGGCCGCAAAACCATTTGGATTTGTCGGAGATATCGGCTATGCCATCCAACACCATGCCCACAAGAACGGATATTCTGTCGTCAGAGATCTGTGCGGTCACGGTGTAGGTCTGGAGTTTCACGAAGAGCCTGAGGTGCTTCACTTCGGAAAGAAAGGAACCGGGATGTTATTGGTTCCGGGTATGGTCTTCACCATCGAACCAATGATCAACATGGGGCGCTACGATGTCTACATTGACGAGGATGATGGCTGGACAGTGTTGACGGACGACGGCAAACCATCCGCACAATGGGAGCACACCTTCGTGATGACTGAAAACGGATTGGAAATTTTAACCCATTAATAAACCCGAGTTGGTGGAATTTCTTCGAAAAGGAACAGCGAGAAACAGTCTCTTTTCCTCAGAAATCCACCAAGGGCGTTGCTGAAATAGCAGCTTTAACCCGTCCATTACTCACTTTATCATAACTGTATCATGAAAAATTTTTTGACAAAGGTTGTATGGTTTACCTGCATCTGTCTGGTAAGTCTGTTAGGGAGCTTGCCACTACAAGCCAAAAACAAGGTGTTGATTGTCACCGGACAAAACAATCATAATTGGCAAGTCAGCCATGTGGCTCTCCAAAAGATTTTGGAGAACTCTGGACTATTCACTGTCGATATCGCTGTTTCTCCTGCTCATGGCGAGAATATGGAAGGATTCGTACCAAATTTCTCTGCTTATAAACTCGTAGTTTTAGACTATAATGGCGATTTATGGTGCCAAAAGGCACAGGATAAATTCGTTGAATATGTTCAAAACGGTGGTGGTGTCATAGTCTATCATGCTGCCAACAATTCATTTCCAACGTGGAAAGCCTATAACGAGATCTGTGCTCTTGGCGGTTGGGAAGGACGAAATGAGAAAGATGGTCCCTATCTCTATTGGAAAGATGGGAAACTGATCAAAGACAGCTCGGATGGTCCCGGTGGATCTCATGGCGAACAACGCGAATATGTATTGACAGCCCGCGACTCCAACCACCCGATCATGAAAGGAATTCCTTCCAGTTGGAAACACGGAAAAGACGAATTGTACGACCGCATGAGAGGTCCAGCCAATGTAGGCACTTTGATGTTTACTGCATTTGCTCTGAAAGAACGCGGCGGATCAGGCCGAGAAGAGCCATTGATCTTCACGGTCGATTATGGAAAAGCCCGCATCTTCCACATAATGTTAGGTCATGCCGGAGACAGTTTGGAAGACAATCCGTCCATGCAATGCACAGGTTTTCAAGTATTGTTGCAGCGTGGTGCCGAATGGGCTGCTACCGGTAAAGTAAAACAAAAGGTTCCGAAAGATTTCCCGACGGCAACCTCGACCTCTTTCCGCAAGGATTATAAATAAAGAAAACCGCCCTTCCGTTTCATATAGAACCGAAGGGCGGTTTTTCTTTACTTCTCAAAATTTCTTCTGACGGATGTGGCAATAGGGCTCACCTCCCGTCTTTTCATAGTAATGTTGGTGATAATCCTCTGCAGGCCAGAAAGTGGTTGCGAGTGTCAGTCGCGTATTGACCGTATAGCCTTTCCCTCGTAAAATAGCCATCACCGCCTCAGCTACTGATTTCTGTTGCTCATTATAGTAAAAAATCTCGCTTCGATACTGCGGACCAAGATCAGGACCTTGTCCATCCGTCTGGGCCGGATCGTGTATTTCAAAGAACAACTTACACAAATCCGTATATGAAACCTTGTCGGCATCGAATTCAATCCGCAATGCTTCGGCATGCCCGGTTGTGTGAGCCTTCACTTCAGGGTAGGTTGGATTCTCTTTGAATCCTCCGATGTAACCAACTTCTGTCTTCAAGATGCCGTTTGCTTTCTCCATTTGGTATTGGACTCCCCAAAAACATCCGGCAGCAAATATTGCTTCTTCCTTTCTCATTTTTTGTATCGACTTCTATATATGACAAAAAAGGATGTACCAAAAGTTTCGTTTGATACATCCTTCAACTTGTCGGGGTACCAGGATTCGAACCTGGGACCCCCTGCTCCCAAAGCAGGTGCGCT
>CAVJQR010000153.1:0-6993 GCA_963651605.1 Agathobaculum sp. | reverse complement strand
CTGCTACATTATATACATCATAATGAACTCCAAATTTGCAAGCCACTTTGATCGGCTTTCCGCTGGTGCCCAACCAAGGATAGGCAGCAATGGCGGCACTGGCATGGCCCGGCATTTCCACTTCCGGCACGATTTGAATATGACGATCGGCGGCATACTTCACAATTTCCTTGATTTGTTCTTGTGTATAATAGCCACCATGCGGTTTTCCGTCGAAGACATTACTGTTGAAGTGGTCGATCTCTGTCGAATCACGATAGGCTCCCACCTCGGTCAGTTTCGGATATTTCTTGATTTCAATACGCCAACCCTGGTCCTCTGTCAGATGCCAATGGAATACATTCATCTTCAACGAGGCCATTTGGTTCAACATATTCTTCACCACCTCCTCGCCTTTGAAATGACGACCTTCATCAAGCATGAAGGCGCGCCAGCCGAATCGCGGGTAATCTACGATAGTCGCCTGCTGCACTTCTGATCGATTGTCATTCGGCTGAATGATTTGACGAAGTGTCTGAATGCCATAAAACACGCCGGCTGCTGTCGGTCCGGCAATTGTTATCTGTTTGGAATCAGCTGTCAGCGTATACCCTTCCCCGTTTCCATTGCCGGCTTCATTGTCAAGCTTCAATATAATATCTCCGTCCTTCTCTTCACTTGTCAAAGTTGCCTGGATCGAAAAATGCTCGGCCAAGGCGTTTTGCAGTGCCACCGCCTCATTTTGCAGTTCAGATGCAAAAACAATCGTCGGGGCAGTCGGCAACTGATAAGTACCTGACACATAGGTTACCTGAGCGGGTTCAGGTATAATCTGATATTCCTCTATCGGCTTTTGTTGGCAAGCGGCCAAGGCCAGCAGAGGAATCCATAAAAGGTAATTGATAACTTTCATATCATTTTTTCGCTTTTTATAAATGTAAGGTTCGGGCGTCCGGCGGTTCAAAAACAGGAAGGTTTCAATATTCCTCCCTGTACTTGCTCTCCTCCTTATCGTCCAATATGCTCAGATAACTTCTATAACGCGATTCACTGATGAAATGGTTCTCCACGGCATTCAATACAGCACACCCCGGCTCGTGACGATGTGTACAATTGTTGAAGCGGCAATCGGCTGAAACTCTGAAGATTTCAGGGAAATAGTGAGATATTTCCGCCGTCTCCATGTCGATTGTTCCAAAGCCTTTGATACCCGGGGTATCAATCAGATAACCGCCATCGGGCAACGGCACCATTTCTGAAAAGGTCGTCGTATGCATACCCTTGTTGTGATACTCGGATATGTCGCCCGTACGAAGTGCTATTCCGGGTACTAACTTATTGATCAGTGTCGATTTTCCCACACCCGAGTGGCCGGACAAGACTGTGATCTTACCCTTCAGTTCGGCTCGAAGATCGTCCAATCCTTCTCCGGTTTGGGCACAAAGTTTTGCACAAGGATATCCAATTGTGGTATACAATTGGATCAATCCTTGCAAATAGGCTTTATCGTCGTCATCATAACGGTCTATTTTGTTGAAAACCAACTTGACAGGGACACGGTAAGCTTCCGCTGTAGCCAAGAAACGGTCGATAAAGATCGTGGTGGTAGTCGGGTAATTGACGGTTACAATCAGCAGGGCAAGATCCACATTGGCGGCAATGATATGCGCCTGTTTCGACAAGTTCGAAGCTCGTCGGATGATGTAGTTTTTACGGTCTTCGATAGCCTTGATGAAAGCCGTTCCCTCCCGATTCACATCGATCTCCACCCGGTCGCCAACCGCCACCGGGTTAGTTGTCCGTATACCCTTGAGCCTGAAGTTTCCTTTGATCTTGCTTTCGATTTCATTCCCCTCATCGGTTCGGACGGTATACCAACTGCCTGTATTCTTGACTACTAATCCCCTCATCAGACTGTCATGATTTCTTTTTCCTTTGCAGCATAGAGTTCGTCCACTTTCTTGATATATTTATCGTGAACTTTCTGTGCTTCTGCTTCGGCATCTTTCTCAACGTCCTCAGGAACGCCGTCTGTTTTGACACTCTTCTTCAAGGCATCGATCGCTTCGCGGCGAGCGTTACGAATACTGATCTTCGCTGTTTCAGCCTCTTGTTTGGACTGTTTGGCCAAATTGCGACGGCGCTCTTCTGTCAATGGGGGGATACCCAAACGGATTACTTCACCATTATTCTCCGGCGTGATACCTACCTCAGAGTTCAAGATGGCTTTTTCGATCTCTTTGATCAAGCTCTTCTCCCACGGAGTAATCACGATTGTCTTTGCATCGGGTGTATTGATAGAAGCCACATTGCTCAACGGAGCCATGCTGCCGTAATATGAAACACGAACGCCATCCAAGATTTTCGGATTAGCCTTACCTGCGCGGATATGCGCCAGCTGATCATCTAAATAGAGCAGGGCTGCTTCCATTTTTTCTTCAGCACTCTTTACAATTTTTTTTGGATCTACCATATAATCTATATTTATTCGACATTAATAATAGACAAAGATACAATAATTAATTGCAGATAAAAAATAGCTTTTTGTCTGAAGCCTATCTTAATTTTTCTGAAATCAATTCAAACGGCCCTTAATTTCAATTATGAACATACGTACCGATATTCTCGCCCGCCATGACTCGCTTCAGATTGCCGTTCGTATCCATGTCGAACACAATGATCGGCAGATTGTTCTCTTTACACATGGTCGTTGCGGTCAGATCCATCACTTTCAATCCGCGGGTATAGATCTCGTCGTATGTAATCTCTGCAAACTTCGTTGCTGTCGGATCCTTTTCAGGGTCGGCTGTATAGATACCATCCACACGCGTTCCCTTCAACATGACGTCTGCTTCTATCTCAATGCCGCGCAAAGACGAGCCGGTGTCTGTCGTAAAGAAGGGGTTGCCTGTTCCGGCCGACATGATCACCACATTGCCTTGCTCGAGCAATTCGATAGCGCGCCACTTGTTGTAAAATTCGCCGATCGGCTCCATACGGATAGCCGTCAACACCTTTGCCTTCACACCCAGCGCAGTCAGAGCCGAACTCAATGCCAAACTGTTGATCACGGTAGCCAACATTCCCATCTGATCGCCCTTTACGCGGTCGAAGCCTTTCGATGCTCCGCTCAATCCGCGAAAGATATTTCCGCCACCAATCACGATACCGATCTGCACACCCATCTCGGCCACTTCCTTGATTTGTGCCGCATATTCGTTCAAACGAACTTCATCTATTCCATACTGCTTGCTGCCCATGAGTGATTCGCCGCTCAACTTCAGCAAGATTCGATTATACTTTGCCATTCTTTTTCTCTTTTTTGAGTTATTAGACAAATATACAATTTTTATTGCATCTCCCGACCATTTGACCGATAATTTCCGAGCAATGCAAAAATAATATTCCGGTTTCCAAATAGTTTCTCGGGAGAAAACTCGAGTTTTCCCCCGAATGAACTGCAGTTTGGTCGGCACAAAACTGCAGTTCACTCCCGAGAAAACTTTTCAAAGCTCTCAATAATTAAATACGCCGCCGCCCACAAATTCGCGCAACAATGACGTCCTTGGCAAGTCATCTTTCGACATTGTTTTGAAATAGTGCAAGAAACGCAACAAACGATAGGCATCTACGTGAGCGGGAGACGACTCCGGCACGTTGGCCAATAGCGCTTCGGCAGACGGACGCAAGGCGGCCAGTTCATAGATCATGGCACTGTTGAACATCGCATCTGCATTCTCTTGATAAGGAAAGATCCACTTGTCTTCACCTCTTCGCACACTGGGCCAACGCAAGATGGTATCCTCGGCCGAACTGCCACGGAATTGATGGTCGCGAATGATGCGGCGCAACAATCGGTTGTCGGTCGTCGGGATGCGGTTATGATTATCCAATGAGATGGAAGTCAAGGCAGAAACATATATGCGATATTTCAATTTATCGTCAATAACTTCCGTCAATATAGGGTTCAACCCATGAATGCCTTCCATCACAATGATCGAATTACTCTCCAACTTCAGTTTGTTTCCACGATACACCCGATGGCCTGTTGCAAAATCGTATGTAGGAAGTTCAATCTCTTCGCCGCTGAGCAACCGCTTCAGGTCGTTATTGAAATAGGGCAGGTCGAGAGCATAGAGCGATTCATAATCGTACTCGCCCGACTCATCTCGCGGCGTATCTTCTCGGTTCACAAAATAGTCATCAAGCGAGATGCCGACAGGACGTAGTTTGTTGGTAGCCAATTGTACCTGCAATCGTTTGCATGTCGTTGTCTTTCCCGATGAAGAGGGGCCGGCAATCAATACCACACGTAATCCATCCTCGCGATAACGCCGAGCAATATCTTCGGCAATCTTCGCAATTTGTTTCTCCTGCATTGCTTCCGATACCAACACTATATCCTTGGCATGGCCGTTTTGCAAAGCGATATTCAAGTCGCCTACGTTATTCATATCCAAAGCGTCTTGCAATTGCAGGTATTCTTTATAGACCTTATACATTTTGTCTTGCTTCACAAACGGATAAAGATGTTCGGGATGTTTAGGATCAGGCACTCGCAACACGGCACCGTCTTGATACAACTCCAAGCCGTAGCTCGTGATGTAGCCCGTGGAAGGCACCAAGCTTCCATAGAAATAGTTGACAAAGCCATCCAAGTCATAATATGAAGTATAGAGTTGGCCACAACTTTCGACGAGATTGGCGCGATCATCCATGCCACGTTCTCTAAAAACGGCGCATGCCTCTTTCGTCTGGCAAGAATGGTAGTGAAACGGAAGGTCGGCAGCAATAATTTCATCCATCCGATTGCGGATCCTTTCCAACACCTCCTCGTCCAATGGTTTACCGTTTTTGATTGTACAAAAGTAACCCTTTGCGATAGAATGTTCCAAACGGAAAGTGGCTCTCGGATAGACATCATACATCGCCTTCGACAAGATAAAACTCAGCGAACGGACATAGGTTCGCATGCCGGAAGGGTTGGTAATATCCACAAACTCAACATCTTTCGGCATCCAACAACGATAGGTCAAATCTTCAGTCTGATTGTTTACCTGCACATTCATCGGACGCAACTTCAGCGGTTCTCCGACAATTTTGTAGATTTCCAACATAGAAGAGCCAACAGGCACCTCGTAATGCTTACTCGTATTTTTGCAATAAATAGAAATTGTTTCGTTCATAATTATTCATCGCTTTTTTATAAATTTGCAGCACTAAAGATAGAAATATTAAATCGGATAATCAATCCACTTAAACTTAATTTAGATGGACTATTCTTTTTTTGACCTTCTCCGTCTGATAGGATCACTGGCACTGTTCCTATACGGCATGAAAATCATGAGCGAAGGGTTACAAAAGTTTGCCGGAGATCGCCTACGCCGGATTCTAACCGCCATGACTACTAACCGAGTCACCGGAGTGCTCACGGGTGTACTTATCACCGCTCTCATCCAATCGTCGTCTGCAACCACCGTTATGGTAGTCAGTTTCGTAAACGCCGGACTGCTTACACTGACACAATCCATTGGGGTGATCATGGGAGCCAACATCGGTACCACCGTAACAGCTTGGATCATCTCGGCCTTAGGCTTCAAAGTAGATATCTCAGCCTTCGCACTTCCTCTTCTGGCGTTCGCCATTCCACTCTTCTTCTCCGGTAAAAGTTCTCGCAAATCCGTCGGTGAATTCATCTTCGGTTTCTCATTCCTTTTCATGGGATTGGAAGGATTGAAAAACAATGCGCCTGACTTGAGCGCCAACCCTGACATGCTGGCTTTCGTTCAGAACTATACCGACATGGGATTCTTCTCGATCATCCTGTTCCTGTTTATCGGAGCCATTCTGACAATGATCGTACAAGCATCGGCCGCAACCATGGCCATCACCTTGATCATGTGCGCCAACGGATGGATTGATTATCACTTGGGCGTGGCTTTGGTTTTAGGAGAGAACATCGGTACGACCATCACGGCCAACTTGGCAGCCCTCACCGGCAACACGCAAGCACGAAGAGCCGCATTCGCCCATTTCATGTTCAATATCTTTGGTGTGTGCTGGGTCTTGATCCTCTTCTATCCGTTTACCGATGCCATCGCTTGGTTCGTGACCAACGTTATGAAGATTACAGATCCTGCCGTAGCCGTTTCCTTCAAATTGGCAGCCTTCCACACGGCATTCAATATCAGTAATACATTTATTATGATATGGTTTGTCCATCTCATCGAGAAGACTGTCTGCGCTTGCATCAAGCCGAAACAAGACGATGAAGAGTACCGACTCCGCTACATCTCGGGAGGTTTGTTGTCAACAGCCGAGCTCTCTATCTTGCAGGCTCAAAAAGAGATTACGCTTTTTGCCGAACGGACAGCGAAAATGTTCAATATGCTCAACGGATTGCTGTATGAAAAGAAAGATGATGTATTCTTGAAAACGTACAGCCGTATCGAAAAATATGAAAATATCAGCGACCGCATGGAGGTGGAAATCGCCAACTACTTGACATTGGTTGCCGAAGGGCGCTTGAGTTCTGAAGGAAAGGAAGAGATACGCGTCATGCTCCGCGCCGTCAGCGAAATCGAAAGTATTGCCGATTCATGCTACAATCTGGCTCGCTCCATCAAACGCAGAAATGAGTTCAAGAGCGAGTTTACACCCGAACAAAATGCGCACATGAATCAGATGTTCGAACTGGTTACGCAAGCTTTGAACCGTATGAACGAAATATTGCATAACCCGGTGATTGAAAAGAGCGACATCACAAAATCCTACAATATAGAAAACGAGATCAACAACTACCGCAATCAGCTGAAAGCTCGCAATATTGAGGACGTCAACAACAAACTCTATCAATATCAAGACGGCGTGTATTATATGGACATGATCAGCGAATGTGAAAAACTTGGCGACTATGTCATCAATGTCGTTCAAGCTTTCATCGAGAAGAAGATATAGTTTCGTTTTTTTACAATAACAAAAGGCTATGGATTAAAGTACAACATACTGATATCC
>CAVJQR010000152.1:1458-7049 GCA_963651605.1 Agathobaculum sp. | reverse complement strand
ACGTAGACACCTTTCTTGAGAGGAATCCGGTTTTCTGCTGCAATGGTTTCCATCAGCCGGATGAATTGACGGTCGTATGCACGGGTCATGTCCGGAAAGCGTGTTCCAAATTCTTCCTTGTTAGGGCCGATAAGTGGGTTGGGAAGCATGTTGATATGGTCACGGATAATCATCAGGTCTCCAACTTTAAATGAAGTGTTGATACCTCCGGCTGCATTCGATACCAGCAAATTTTTGATACCTAACAGCTTCATTACACGAATAGGGTAGGTGACCTGTTCCATCGTGTATCCCTCGTAGTAATGGAATCGTCCCTGCATGGCAAGAACCTGCTTGCCTCCCAGTTTTCCACAGATGAAATTTCCTTTGTGGCCGGCTGCTGTTGAACGGACGAAATGAGGAATTTCAGCATATGGAATAATGGTCGGTTCTTCAATCTGTTCGGCCAAAGAACCTAATCCGCTTCCTAAAATGATGGCGGTCTCCGGGTTGCCGGATATGCGCTCTGCCAAGTATTTGGCTGTTTCTTCATACTGATTGTTCATGATCATTTTTATTTAGAGTTAACGATTTACCAAATCATAAGCACGACGAGCTACCTCTTCCATAATTTCATCTTCGCCCGGTACTTTCTTGTCTTGCATCAAAACCTTACCGTTACAGATAACTGTGTCGACACAACTGCCGTTTGCAGCATAAACCAAGTTGGATACGAAGTTGAAATTAGGCGTGAATGCCGGACACTTTTGGTCAATTAAAACCAAATCGGCCAGCAAACCTTCTTTTATTCTTCCTGCTTCGAGGCCTAAGATGTCAGCACCAACAGCCGTGGCAGCCTCCAACATTTCTCCGGCAGTCAACGCTTCAGGATCTTTTCGCCAGGCCTTTCCGATCAGAGATGCCAGTTTCATGGCTTCAATCATGTCCAAATTGTTTGATGAAGAGCATCCGTCTGTACCAATACCAACCTTGATGCCGGCTTGTTTCATCTCCTTGAATTTAAATTCGATACCGGATGCCAGTTTGAGATTTGAGGCCGGGTTGTGTACAACCTTTACGTCGTGGTCGGCCAACATACGGATTTCGTCGTCGTCGACGTGAACTCCATGGGCAACAACCAAACGGGGAGAAAGAACTCCTAACTTGTATAAGTAGCGAACAGGAGAGAGACCGAATTTCTTAATCGAATCAGCAACTTCTCCTTCTGTCTCAGACAAATGCAAATGAATAAGAATGTCCCGTTCTTGAGCAAAGCGATGAATCCATTGAAGAAGCTCGCCGGATACGGTGTAGATAGCATGCGGGCCAATGGTGAACTGTACGCGAGATCCGTATTCTTTGGCTACTTCGAATAACTTTTCACTTTCAATTTTACTCTTTTCTGTCAGTTCGGGGTTGAAAAAGTCGAAGCATGTGGCAGACAAGAAACCTCTGATACCCATTTCTTCTACGGCATCGGCTGTGCCCTGGAACTTGGCATACATATCGAGGAATGTAGTTGTTCCTGTCTTGATCATTTCCAAACAGGCCAATTTCGATCCCCAATAAACATCTTCTTGGGTCATCTTTGCTTCATTCGGCCAAATCTTTTCCTCCAACCAAGGCATCAGTTTCATGTCATCTGCAAAGCCCCGGAAAAGAGTCATGGCAGCATGCGTATGACCATTTATAAGGCCGGGAATAACGGCCTTGCCCGTTCCGTCGATTGTTTGGTCTGCCTCGACAGAAAGTTGCTCACCAATTTGTTTTATTCGGTTACCTTCGATAAGAATATCGACAGGTTTCATATCCAATTGGACGTTTTTCAACAAAAGTTTAGTTGTCATATTATGAAAATTTTGCTTTTAAGTTTTTTATTTTTTCTGTTTGAATCAATGATAATAAAGGTTGTTTCTTTCCTCTTCTGATAGCGGCAAAGGCTATCGTCTCGAATACTTCTACCACACCCAAATCATCTTTTTCCAATACTTCTTTTCCATTTTGATAGAGAAACCCGACAATATCCTTTTTGCTGATCTTGTCTCGTTTCCCCCGTGAAATGGTCAATGTCTCCCAATCGGGGAGAGTTGGCGTTTTTGTCTTCTCGGGAAGGAAAAACTCATCTGGATCAGACTGGATATATTCGGGAATTGTTTCCATCTCATTCAATATAACATAGGCAGAGCCCTCTTTGTTCATGCGGGCTGTTCGGCCATTACGGTGGACAAAGCTCTCTTCGTTGATGGGGAGATGGTAATGAATGACATGTTTCACTTCGGGAATATCCAAGCCTCTGGCAGCCAAATCTGTAGAAATGAAGATATTGACACTTTGATTGCGGAATAAGGCTAATGTCTGTTCGCGATCTGTTTGTTCTTTTCCTCCATGGAATCCTAAGTTGGCTACTCGTTTTTTTGACAAGAATTGACTGACGCGGTCGACGGATTCCCGATGGTTGCAGAAAACCAAGGCTGCTTCTCCGTTAAGTTCACCCAATAATTTATACAAGGTCTCGAGTTTGTCCTTCTCAGGTGAGAGAACTTTGTAGAGTTTCAGCCCTTTTACACTCTTTCGGGCCGTAAGAAATGAAATCCTTTCCGGTTGATGTAATCGGACAAATTCCGGAATTTCGATGGCTTCTGTCGCAGATGTGAGAATTCTTCTCCTAATATGCGGAATACGAGTGATGATCTTTTTCATCTCTGTCGTGAATTTCATCTCCAACGACTTGTCGAACTCATCCAAAATCAGCGTGTGAATATGCGAAAGGTCCAAATTTCCTTTCTCAATATGGTCCAGCAATCGGCCTGGAGTTCCAATCAATAACACGGGTGGGTGCTCAAGGCTTCTTTTTTCTGTTTGAAAAGGGTGCCCACCGTAGCAACATGTCGCTTTCAGTCCTGTGCCTAACGACCGAAAAACAGTATCGATTTGCATGGCAAGCTCGCGTGAGGGGGCGATGATCATGGTTTGAATGGCCTCTTTTGCTTCTAATTTTGGAAGTAAAGGCAGCAAGAACGCCAATGTCTTTCCCGAGCCTGTGGGGCTAAGCAAGATCAAATCTTTTTTTTCGTCGGTATGTAGAACCGCCTCTTGCATCTCATTTAATTTATTGATGCCGAGTCGTACCAAAATGTTGTCGATATAGGATATGTTGGGTGTCATTGTTTACTTCTCTTATGGGTTTAAACGATACAAATGGTTGGCTTGTCAAGATGATAGGGTGCTGATGAAATGAAACGGAATCCTGTTTGTTGCCACGGATTGCTGATGCTCCGAAAAGAAACAAGCTTCTTACTTACAGCTGTTTCCATATGGAATGTCAGAGTCTTTGCTTGGCGTTTACAGGTAAGCAATCCGATAACTAAAAGAAAAATCCCAATCAAATTCATATCAATAGCTTTCTGTTAATTGTAATTATTCGCGAATATACGGTGCAATCTTCATGAAATTACGCTCCAAAAGATACATGTTTCTTGCCATATAAGCAAAAAAATCGCCCCAATCTTCCCGGCGATGGAAATCTATTCCGCTTTTTTGGCAATAGATACGCGCTACCTCATTTCCTTTTTCACGTGTATAACAGACATCCCAAATCAATCCTTCCGGAAAATCCTTCTCGAGCATCTCCTTATACCATGTCAGTTTTTCGTACATCTCCAACCGTTGGTCCTCTTGATGAAGGCTGACTTCTAAAACAACGGCCACACCATCTCTGGAAAGATCAAATTTAAGTTCTACCCCTTTCACCTTTGTATTGTAAAGAGTCCAAATCTTATGTCTTCCTTTGAGGTAGGGTTGTACTTCGCAGTAGGCAGAAAAACTTTCCCAAAACTCAGTCTTTAGATTTCTTAGTTCGTCTTTGCTATACATTTATTTATATATATCTTTTACTTTCAATTGGACAATTGTGCCGTGATCTCTCAGTCGCTCCATATCAATGCGCCGTGAGTTTCCGACAATGGCATATACTATAGGTCTTCCTGCTATTTGCTTTCGGTAAAAATCAACGACATCTTCTATGTCCATATCCTTAATGTAATCCAATAGTGCACGGTTCGGATCCTCTTGGAATCCTTCTATCCGGTAGGCATTAATCCTTGAAGATATGTTCCGAAAAGACGGAAACGTGTTGTTTATGCTGTTTCTGATGCTCTGTTTAATAGGAGCAATGCGCTCTGGTTGAAGAGGCATATTTTTAAGCAACCCTTCCAATACTTCCATTGCATCGACGGTTTTGTCTGCTTGCGTGGAGAAATACGTTTGGAAATAGCCGGCCTCTTGAGGGGACAACATGGACGGTAGCTTGTATTTGCCACTTACTTGATAGGCATAAGAACGGAATTCTCGTATCTCTTGAAACATCACAGACGACATGTCCCCTCCAAAATAATTGGAGAAGAGACGGGAAGCGCAACGCTCATTCGGGTCGTTTATTGGATTTCCTAATATGTATCCATAGATAATACTTTGGGTTATATCCTTCTTGTCCAAGAAATAGATTACAGGCCGGTCATATTGTTGTTTCTCTCTGACGAGTGGATAGCATGATGGTTGGACAATTTCCGACAGTCGAAGATGTTTCTCGATTAATTCCAAGACTGTATCAGTAGACAAATTTCCACAATAATGCACACTGCCACCATAGTTTTGTAGCTCATTGAACAGATCTGTCCAGTCGTTTCTCTTCAAATTTTTTATTTCTTTGAGGGATAGTTTATTTAAAAATCGAGAGTTTTCTCCGTAAACAATCTTTTCAAAGAGTGCTTTTGCCAAACTGTCGAAAGAACTGATGAAAGCTTTTTCGTTTACTTTCATCTCATTTATCAATTGATGAAGGCTTTTGTTTTCAGCCTTGGCATGGCGCATAAACGATTCTACTAAAGAAATCGTTTCTACAAAATTTGAATCGAACCCGCTGACATGGGCAATAAAATGATAATCGGTAGCCTCGAATGTCAATGTACTTCCTATAGCTTGTAGCTTTTCTCGGAAGCTGCTGAACGATTCCGTTTCAGTTCCAATTAAATGCAAGTAGTTGGCCAACTGTTGAAGCAAAGGCTGTTTCAAACAACCAATGCCGTAATAGATGTCCAATGAGAAGATATCGTTGACTGTATTTGGCATTACATATAATGTCTCTACAGGAGAAATTTTTCGTTCTTCAACATATAACTCTTTCGCATTGACGAAGCGAGGAGCCCATTCTTTAATCGGAATCTGTTCCAAATGCCGAGCAAATTCCGATTTGGCCTGTTGGTTGGGGGGGCAAACTGGCGTATAGTTGGGCTTAGGAAGTTCTTCTTTTTTATATTTCCCGGTTGTTTTTGTTACATACAGATAGTTAGACGTGAAATATTTTTGGGCCACATGCATGACATCGTCTTTCTTCATGGCATCAATATGCTTTATTTCTTTCAAGAAATCCTCCCACTTTTTCCCTTGTGAGAAGACGCGCATCATGATTTGTGCCCTCGAACTGATATCTTCCAATGCTGCAGTATATTCACGCTTTTGCTCTAACTTCATACTTTGAAAGGTCTCATCACTGAAATCCCCTTCTTGTATTCGTTTTATCTGCTTCCAAACCAGATCTTCTGCTGTTGAATAGG
>CAVJQR010000152.1:0-1448 GCA_963651605.1 Agathobaculum sp. | reverse complement strand
AGGATTGAAAAAGCAGTTTGGGCATAACCAATAAAGCCAATATGCCGGCTTCGTTCATACAATCGTTATAAGCAATAGCAGCTGTTACTTTATGATCGACAGTTAATCTGTCCAACAATCCTGTTCCGTTACTGTTGTTCAAGAGCGAGACTGCTACTTTCAAGGCAATCTCATCCGGGTGGTTGGAGGCTACTCCCCTGAAGCACATGGCCATCATCTTGACAAATGGCATAGGAACCTTTAGTTTCATCTTTTCCTTCCCTTTGAAAGGTGGAAGTTGGACTTTGGTGGTATGTGGAGCATTTCCACTACGAATCCGTGAAAAGTTAGCCTCCAATATCGGCAACACATCTTCTGTTTGGAAGTCGCCACTGAGGATTAGTCCCATATTCGATGCCACATAATAAGCCTCGAAAAACTTTCTCATCTCAGAAAGTTGCGGATTCTTCAAGTGTTCAGTGCTTCCAATGACCGGATAAGCATATGGATGAGGTGCAAAATATCGCTCTTTCAGTAAGTCCAAAGAGATACTCCCTAAATAATCACCATGCATATTCTTCTCCTCATAGACCGTTTCCAGTTCATTTTGAAAAAGACGAAATATGGGATTGATCAAACGCTCGCTGTTGATCTCAGCCCATTGCTTTATGTACTGTGGGGCAAATGTGTTGTAGAAAACCGTATAGTCCAGCGTGGTACCGGCATTCAGTTTTGTGCCTCCGTATTGAGTGATCAGTCTGTCGAATTCGTTAGGAATGACATATTTTGCCGCCTCAACACTAAATTGATTGATGGTATGTTGAATGGTTTCCCGACTCTTTTTGTCTTCTGTTTGTGCCAGTAAGTCGTATTGAGCCGAAATCTGATCCAATATAATTTTCTCTTTTGGAAAATCGATTGTACCAATTTGGTCTGTTCCTTTGAACATCATGTGCTCAAAGTAGTGGGCTATTCCTGTATTCGGACAATCTTTGGCACCAGCCTTGACCACCACAGCCCCGAATACTTTCGGTTGTGAATGATCTTCGTTGAGCCAAATGGTAAACCCATTCTCCAAAGTATGTGTAGTGCAAACGTTTTTTTGTTCTAACGGTTTCATGCAACCCTATTATATAGGAGTTATCCAATCTGTTCTTTTATTACAAATGTAATCATTTTTTTGAAGGGAACAACCTTTGAAAGGCGCTTGTCGTCTCAAAATATCCCCTTCAATTCATATATGTCTTATAGCAAATATATTCATGCTATAAACCAATCAGCCCCGATGATTGGTTAAACATCGGGGCTGATTGAACAACCTTCCTAAGGGTTGTCGGTTTCGGACATCTTCTCTATTTGCTCAAGCCAACGATAATTCGATATGATTCTCTTCTGCCATTCGGCGTAAATTCATGATAGCATATCGCATTCGGCCTAAAGCGGTGTTGATGCTAACCCCGGTGATATCT
>CAVJQR010000151.1:0-7098 GCA_963651605.1 Agathobaculum sp. | reverse complement strand
TCTCTATACCTCTTCAAAGAATTTGAGACAGAAGAAACAGGCTTCTCTGTTTTTACTTATAGATCATCGTCATCTTTCGTCAAATCCAATTTTTCATTGTCTCCTCCCTTATCGAAATATTGTTTCCGTAACGGATGAGCATTTGCTTCGAAATAACGCTGACGATTCCGATAAATATCCAACGCAACATAAACGGCTTCCCTGAAAGAACTTTCAGAAGCTTTGTTCTGTCCAGCAATGTCGTACGCTGTACCATGCGCAGGAGAGGTACGGATAATCGGAAGCCCGGCAGTATAATTCACCCCGTCATCCATGGCCAATGCCTTGAATGGTGCCAATCCTTGGTCATGATACATCGCCAACACCCCGTCGAAATGTTCATACATACGAGCCCCGAAGAAACCGTCTGACGGGAATGGACCGAAACAAAGTACACCCCGCTTGTCTGCTTCCTCCATGGCCGGTTTGATAATATCCTTCTCCTCTTTGCCAATCAAGCCATCATCACCGGCATGCGGGTTCAAAGAAAGCACGGCGATACGAGGTTTTTCTATTGCAAAATCTTGTTTCAACGAGTGGTTGAAGGTCTGCAATTTCGAAACGATTCCCTCAATGGTGATATGCGAAGCCACCTCTGAAACAGGAATATGACCAGTCACAAGGGCTACACGCAATTCATCTTTCATCAGAATCATCAAAGCTTTTTTGCCATTTCCGCAACACTCCTCCAAATATTCCGTGTGACCGGGAAAATGAAACGTCTCACTCTGAATATTATGTTTGTTGATCGGTGCGGTAACCAACACATCAATATTCCTTTTCTTCAAATCCTCCACCGCTGCCTCCAACGATTGGAAAGCGGCGCGACCGGCAGCTGGGGTCGATTGTGCCAGTTCAACTTTGACATCGTCCTCGACACAATTCACCATATTTACGCGGTTCACGCCGGCATCTGCCGCTTGCGTAATAATATTCATGTTCACCGGTGGCAAATCCATCGCCTTGCGATGGTAAGCGGCCACTTTAGAAGAGCCATAAATAATAGGAATACACAATTCTGTCATCCGCAAATCCTGAAATGTTTTCAAGATTACTTCATAACCTATTCCATTTATATCACCATGGGTTATACCCACCTTAATCAATCTTTCTTCCATATCCTTTTATTTTTCAGAAATAGACATCAATGAAGCTTCTGCCGGTTCTTCATATTCGCCCGGCAACCGCAAGGTAAACAGCGAGGCTTCCATGCGACGAATATAATTACGTTTGTTCGTTTCCGGCGCATAAACAAAGCCTTCAGCAACGACCACTTTATTGTTTTCTTCATCCAATCGGATATGACTGACGAACGGTCCGCCCATCATATCGCCCTGCATTTTCCAAAGTCCACGCATTACACCACAATATTTCCCGTGAAGTGTAATGGCTTCATATCCCACGCCAAATCGTTTTTCTGTAGCCATATACGAGCCGGGGAAAGAGCCGGGCAGGTTTTCTTTCATGACCGAATCACGCTTTGCTACCAAATACTCCGGAGTAAATGTCTCTTTGTCCACGTAAGGGAAAGAATAAACTACCACATCCATCCGCCCTGACGCGGCATTGTTGGTAGCCCAAAAGAAATCATCTTTCTCTTTATTATAGTAATCGAACTTCTCCGGCACTTTCAATCCTACCG
The DNA here is from genome assembly GCA_963651605.1 of Agathobaculum sp. Classification (GTDB taxonomy): domain Bacteria; phylum Bacteroidota; class Bacteroidia; order Bacteroidales; family Tannerellaceae; genus Parabacteroides. The sequence continues at coordinate 5,417 of CAVJQR010000151.1, read as the reverse complement.
ATTGTTTCTCCTTCACGATATTATATACTTCGGTACTATACGTTTTTTCCACGATGGAAATAGCCCGGTTCAGTTCCACTTTTGTAAAGAAATCGCTCAACACATGTGGATTAGCCGCCAAATAATCAATGACTGCTGTCGTGTCGGGAGCCTTCAATGTTGCCACAACCTGGCCGGCCGCCCACTTGTCATTCTCGTATTTCAATGCAGCTTTTGTATAGCTTGCCGGATTGATCTCTACCATCACAATATTGCGTACAAACTTGAGAAAAGAATCAAATTTCTCAGGAGCCGAATAAGAGACATCGAAACTGGGTTCTTCTTGTGGAAGATAAGATACGGGTGTTGTCAAATCGGCATGAACAGCGTCGCCAACAGCTCCATCCCAATAGGTTTGGTCCATAACAACCATGACCTCATAAGTCATACCCGTGGCACGGGTGACAACCGGACTTGACCCACATCCTGCCAAACCGATGGTCAAGACTAAAAACAAACCCCATATTACTTTTTTCATACGCTTCTAATTTATCTTTTTTGACTTTACTTTTTCACTATTGATTTTTCTTTTTCTTTGGTCGACAACATTCCGCATGCGGCAAAAATATCTTCCCCGCGTGAAGCACGAATGGTACACGTTACGCCGCGGTCGTTCAATATTTCTTTGAATGCCTCCATCTTTTCCGGATCAGACGTCTGCAATGGCACATTCGGAATAGCATGGAAACGAATCAAATTCACCCGGCAAGGGATATCTTTCAGCAAACCGGCCAATGCTTTGGCATGCTGTACGCTATCGTTCAATCCTTTGAATACGATATATTCAAACGAAACTCTCCGCTGATGGGTGAAGTCATATTGCCGAATCAAGGCCAGCACATCTTGAATCGGAAAAGCCTTCTCGACAGGCATCAAGTTCAAACGCTCAGGCGAATAAGGAGAATGCAAGCTCACAGCCAAGTGGCAATCGCTCTCATCCAAGAATCGTTTCAACCCTTTGGCACCGATAGTCGAAACCGTGATACGTTTCGGACTCCAAGCATAGCCATAGGGGGCCGTCAAAATCTCCAGCACTTTGAACAGTTGATCTACATTATCCAAGGGTTCGCCCATCCCCATAAAGACCAAGTTGGTCAGTTCATCGTTTTCGGGCAATGCTTGAATTTGGTTCAATATCTCGTTTGCAGAAAGATTTTTCGAGAATCCCTGTTTGCCTGTCATGCAAAACAAACAGTTCATTTTGCAGCCTACTTGCGAGGAAACACAAAGTGTTGCGCGATCGCTTGTCGGGATATACACCGACTCCACATAGTTTCCGGGACCCGCTTCATAGAGGTATTTGATGGTTCCATCCACAGATTTTTGGAAATTGACCGGTGCATATTGCCCGATTTCATATTTTTCCGCCAAGGCAACACGCTTGGTTGCTGCAATATTTGTCATTTGGTCGATTGTCGTCACTCTCTTCTTGTACAACCAATCGGCCATCTGTTTGGCAGCGTATCCGGGCAGTCCTACTTCGGCCGCAACCGTTTTCAATTCGTCCAATGTTTTACCTAATAAGCGTTCTTTCTCACTCATTTCGATTTCTTGTAAGCTTCAATATAGTGTGTAAAAGTAAACAAAATATCATTGTCAAGCAATAGCTATACAACTTCTCCACTCTAAAAAATACAAAAAAGCAAGCATAGAGTGTCCTTTTTCAGGTGTCGTCACGACAATTTTTTTCGAAAAAGAGACAATCTATGCTTGTATTCTATTCAAACAAAAGACAATTTATGCAAAGATCAAACGATTCCTTGTGCCATCATCGCACGGGCAACTTTCATGAAGCCGGCAATATTGGCACCTTTCACGTAGTTGACATAGCCGTCCTCTTCCTTGCCATGAGCCACGCATTGACCGTGGATATCGCTCATGATCTGGTGCAAACGCTGGTCTACTTCCGCTGCAGTCCAAGATATATGCATTGCGTTTTGCGTCATTTCCAAACCAGATGTTGCAACACCTCCGGCATTGACTGCTTTTCCCGGGGCAAACAATTGATGATGTTCTACAAACAGGTCAACAGCTTCAGCAGTACATCCCATATTGGATACTTCAGCCACGCACAAAGTCTTGTTGTCAATCAATGTCTTTGCATCGTCGGCATCCAATTCATTCTGTGTAGCACACGGCAATGCGATGTCCACCTTCTGCTCCCAAGGCTTCTTTCCGGGGTAGAAGGTTGCACTTGGAAATTCGTCTACATAAGGAGCTACCACATCATTGCCCGAAGCTCGCAACTCCAACATATAGTCGATTTTCTTTCCTGAAATGCCTTCCGGATCATAAACATAGCCATCAGGTCCGGAGATTGTAACCACCTTTGCGCCCAACTCTGTTGCTTTCTTGGCAGCGCCCCAAGCCACATTTCCGAAACCTGAGATAGCTACCGTCTTACCTTTTATATCAATGCCATGTTCGTCGAGCATCTGATGAACAAAGTAAAGAGCACCATAGCCGGTTGCCTCGGGACGAAGGATAGAGCCTCCGAATTCCATGCCCTTTCCTGTGAATGTTCCTGTATTTTCGCGGGCCAGTTTTTTGTACATACCATATACATAGCCGATTTCACGACCACCTACACCGATATCTCCGGCCGGCACATCTGTATCAGGACCAATATTACGCCACAATTCAAGGATGAAAGATTGGCAGAAACGCATAATTTCGCCGTCCGACTTGCCACGTGGTGCGAAATCTGATCCGCCCTTACCGCCACCCATTGGCAAAGTAGTCAATGCATTCTTGAAGGTTTGTTCGAAACCCAAGAACTTCAAAATAGACAAATTAACAGATGGATGGAAGCGAAGTCCGCCTTTGTACGGGCCAATCGCATTATTGAATTGTACGCGGTATCCTAAATTGATTTGCACCTCGCCGCGGTCGTCTACCCAAGGTACTCGGAACGTAAAGATTCGGTCCGGCTCAACAAGGCGTTCAATGATTTTAGCTTTTTCAAATTCCGGATGTTGATTATACACATCTTCAATAGACAAAAGGACTTCCTTAACGGCTTGAAGATATTCCTTCTCGCCCGGATGCTTAGCCTCCAACGAGGCTAATATTTGTTCTGTTTTCATGCTATGCAGTTTTTAAGTCTAACATTATGACACAAAGGTATGTATTCAATTCGGTTAAACAAAACTTTTACATAACATTTTGACGACAGAAATATATGTTCTTAAACATATTTCCAAAATAGATATTCCATTCCGGTTCGATGCAGTATGTCACCAATTTGGCATAAATCACTTATCTTTGGATTTATTTGCAGCCGATCCCGCTCTATTCATCTTGCAAATTCATTAAAATAGATTCATTTCGCAACCCACTCCTCGCCTCCTTTCTTTTCATTTCTCGACAGGATTGGGAAAATCTTTCGGAATGAATCAAAAGTTTCATGCCGAATAAACTCGAGTTTCATGCCGAATAAACTCGAGTTTTCTCCCGTATAAACTACAATTTACTCCGCATATATTTATCAAAAACCGACTAAAAAAGCGGTTGTTCTCGCCGAATAGGGAAAACAACCGCCTTCACAATATCTCATTTCCGAACCGACTCTTCGCCAAGAGGATCGTTTGCATCTTCTTATTTCGCCGCTTTTCTTCTGTTCATTTCAGCTTGCAACATACGCAATTCGCGTCCTGTCTGCCCCGCTACAGAGGTGTTTTCTTCTGCACGACGTATCAAGTAAGGCAACACGGCACGCACGGGTGCATAGGGCACATACTTCGTCACATTGTAACCTTCATGGGCCAAGTTGAATGAAATATTGTCACTCATCCCGAGCAATTGGGCGAAGAAAATTCGTTTGTCGTTGCGGGCTATTCCTTTTTCATCAAGCAATTGAGCCAATTTCATATTGCTCTCTTCGTTGTGGGTGCCCATAAACATCTCAAATGTATCGATGTGATCGACCACATACTTCACACCTGCATCATAATTGGCATCGGTAGCTGCCTTGTCTTTGCAGATCGGATCAGGATAACCCAAAGCTGCTGCACGGGCACGCTCCTCTTCCATATAAGCCCCGCGCACGAACTTGATACCGGCAATGTAACCCTTCTCTTTGGCATCCGCATAGATTTTTTCCAAATAGGGCATTCTATCGTGGCGATACATCTGCAAGGTAGCAAAAACAATAGCACGTTTCTTGTTGTACTTGCGCATAGCTTCATCCGTCAACTCGTCTATAGCGTCCTGAAAACAATAGTCTTCTGCATCGACCAAGATACGAACATCATTCTGATAGGCGCGCTCGCAAAATGCCATGAAACGCTCTTTAAATTCACGGAATTCCTTTACTTCTTCGATTGTCAACTCACCACGATGCTCTGAAGCCTTGGCCAACAATTCATCTGTAGTGATAGTGGAAGGTTTGAATACGGCATAAGCCAAATTCTTGTTTTCTTTTGCATAGTCAATCGATCGGATGGTCTCATCAAATGTTGCTTTGATTCCCTCTTTCGTCTGCTTGCCTTCTGCCGAATAGTCAAGAGTAGACATCACATTGAACGATTTCAAATGGTTGATGGCCGGCTCGCAATCGCGTAGTGTTTCACCACCGACAAACTGTTTATACAAGGTCGGTTTTACGGCCCATGCCAATGGAAAATGGATAGATAATGCTATATTGGAAGCAATTTTACCCATCTTTACTAATGTCGGATACTTGATTGTGTTAAACAATAAATAAGCATTCTTCAATTCACCGTCCGACTTTGCAGAGAATGCTATTTCGGTATTATTAAAATTCAGCATAACGTAAATAAAGTAATTAATAAGGTCAACGAAAAAATAATAGAGTAAGGAGAGGAAAGCCAACCGGCTCTCCCCTACCTTATATATTAGTTCGAATTACTTCTCGCCCAAGAACGGATAGCCGTATGAGGTAGCAGGAACCAATGTTTCCTTTACGCAACGAGCATTCGTCCAACGGATCAAGTTCAACGGACCACCGGCCTTGTCATTTGTACCGGAAGCACGAGAACCACCGAACGGTTGCTGAGCGATGACTGCACCCGTCGGTTTGTCGTTAACATAGAAGTTACCGGCTGCATAACGAAGCTTATCGAATGCTTTGTTGATGGCGAATCTGTCATAAGCAAAGATCGAACCCGTCAAGCCATAAGGAGAAGTGCTGTCGCACAATTCCAATGTCTCTTCATAATCCTTGTCTTCGTATACATAGATTGTGATAACCGGACCAAAGATCTCCTCAACCATTGTCTTGAACTTCGGATTAGTAGTCTGGATGACGGTCGGCTCTACGAAGTAACCAACTGACTTGTCGCCATTACCACCGAAGATAATCTCAGCTTCAGAAGATTGTTTAGCGTAGTTGATGTAGTTCATGATGTTATCGAATG
>CAVJQR010000150.1:0-7135 GCA_963651605.1 Agathobaculum sp. | reverse complement strand
AACAAGACATTGAAGTGGGTAGATAAAGAAAAAGGACTCGCTTATCTCTCCTCAGCGTCACAACCGGTTCAGCAGGAAATAGACAAGCAAGACCTTGATACTGCTGCAAAGGTAGTGAAAGATTTTGCAAATCCGAATATTTCAGACGAAAATATTGCCGGTGAGGGCAAGACCTTGCTTGACGTGGATGGCAAGCCTGCCGTGGTGCGCCATGACGATGGCAGCGTGGAGATGAACTACCAGACATGGAAGGATGGCGACAAGGAGCAGATGCGCTACATTCTGGTGAACGATGCCGGACTGGACCCCGACGACGTGGATGCGATGATCGCGCAGGCCGATGCCGTGGCCGACGGCATGCAGGCGTTCATGGAGAAGTATCCGCGTTTTGCCCTCTTCCAGAACAGCAAGGCGAACAAGCGCCCGTTTATCCGTGACACAGGAGAGTATATAAGCATCGACTATTCGTTCAACTGCATCAAGAAAGAAGCGATGAACAGCGTGATGGATGCACTGGTGGAAGCCGGCAAGGGCGGTCACCTGGGCGTTACGCAGGTGGAGGCGCTGAAGAAGATCCTGCAGAAGCACGGGTTCCTCACTCCGTGCGTGATGTGCTATGTGGAGGCGAAGCGAAAGGTGCTGAAGCAGAGCAAGCGCGATGAGCAGATATGGAACAGCGTGCGCGAGGCTGCCGGACTTGACGACAAGCTGATTGGCGAACCTACGGAGCTGACAGCAGGGCAGGAAAAGATCCTTCGGGAACTTGCCACCGGCAAGGGGCTGGAGCGTGTGGCCAACTACACCACGAAGGAGGGTGAGGGCATCAAGGCCGACAGCATCAGGAAGATTGCCACGCTGATGCTTGGCAGCGACATCCTGCGCGGCAACATGAACTATGAATGGTTTATGTCGCCGAGTGCTTTCACGGCCTTCTACGACAAGTTTGGCAACACGGGTGTGATAGAGTATCTGAGCCAAGGACAGTACCGCGGCAAGCAGCTGCTCGACACCACCCCGTTCAGCATCGACCGCATTCCGCGTGACATCTACCTGAAGCTGTATTCTCAGGTGGAGATGCGCGAGCGCGGTGGCGTGCGCCAGTTCAGTTATGAGGATGCGCGTGCCAACATGTTCTTCGACTACTACACGCAGTTCCTCATGTTGCAGGGAGCGCGTGCCCCGATGCAACTATACACCAAGCGTCCGTTCATGCCGGAGATGTTCGGCCAAACGGGTGCGAAGATGAACCAAAGTCTCATTGTGGATGTGTGGCGAGGCAGCGACTGGCACCGCGAGGCCCTTGGAATGAACAAGGGAGACTACGACCAATGGCTTCGCGACCATGCAGGCTTTATCCCCAAGGGTGCCCTGCCGGAAAGCGACAGACGATATGAGAAGGGTTCGATCGAGCCGGTGCCGGCATGGAGCATGGAGAGCTTCCCCGTGGAGACAGCCATGCAGAATGCGCACAACCGCGCTTTCCGTGGGCATGTGGGCAATGTGGTGGTGGCACCGTCGGTGGAGTTCATCAAGTGGGCTTTGGACAATCCCGACGTGCACATGATACTGGCGTACCATGCTGCAGGAGCCAGTCCCATCATGAAGCAGCTGACGGGCTACGACCTTGCCACCGCGATGGACAACGGCTACCACACGCTTGGCACGGACGGCAAGGCCATCAGCGAACTGCACGTGAACGACATCGGTCTGCACATCGCGGGCAAGGTGCTGCAGTTCAACTCGCTTGTGCGCAAGAACGGCGGCGATGCACGCCGTGCAGCCAAGGTGTATCTGGACTACTGCCGTGAGAACGGCCTCACGCCTATGTTCGACTACGAAGGCGTGACGGATCATCCCGACTACTATAAGATGCTCACCGACTTCCGCATGTACGACGAGGACGGCAAGGCCGTGGTGCAGCCGCCGGTGAAGGCCAAACTGCCCAACAACTGGCATGAGATACTCGACAGGTATCTGCAGGAAGAGCAGGGCATCGGCAACCGCGTCTCTGACATTACGCTCAACGGCGAGATCATGAAGGAGATCAATGCGGCCACGAAGTATACGTCGATAGAGGCCGAAGAGCGCAACACGATAGTCAGGATGCTGCGCGACATCTACGGCAAGGACAATGTACAGGTGCTGCCGGCCGATGACTTCGACCGACAACTCGATGCCGACACTGAGCAGGGCCGTGCACAGATGCTGCGCGATGCCGGTGGCATGGTGTATGGTTATGCCATTGGAGATCGTATGGTGCTGAATGACGAAGTGTTCAACGCCAACACGCCGATGCACGAGCACACGCATATTTGGATGAAGGTTGTGGAGACGAACAACCCACGCCTCTATTCGCGCGGCATGGAGTTATGGAAGGACACGCCGATGTGGGAGGAGGTACGTCAGGACTTGGAGGCCCTTGGCGAGGAGACCTCCGACCGCCGGATCTTCAGCGAGTGCATCAGCCGCTTCACGGGTTCGGAGAACGAGGAGATCATCTCGAGGGTGACGGGCGTGACCGACAAGAAATGGCTGGGGAAGGCCATGGACTGGCTCCGCGAGATGTGGAACGGCGTGAAGTCGGCCTTTACCAAATGGACAGGCAAAGACCTTGACAGCCTTACGGCCGAGCAGTTCGGCCGCATGCCTGTGCGTGCGCTTTACGATGAGGCAGAGCGAAAGAAATACACAGAGATGGTGTCGGCCCTTCGTGAGGCCGGCGGCTTCGAGATGAGTGCCGAGATGATGCACGGGAAGAAACCGACGGCGAATGCGTTCGACCAGGCGGAAGATGTTTCGAGAGAGGATCAGATATTCCTACTGGATGGAAATGAAATATCCAAGCCGATGGTCCGAGAATCGAAGCGGAGAAGTGCGGAAGCTGAAGAACGAAACAAGGTATGGCATAACCAAGACTTGGCAGTTTCCATGATTACGGGAATGTCAACAGAAAAGGCAAAGCAGGAGCGCATACAAGAGTTGAATAAAATTGCAGAGGATCGAAAAAAAATGTACGACTCAGTATTGTCGGGTAATTTCGATGATGTAACTTTGCAACAAATTGATAATTACATAGACAATGTCACACCAAACAACAGATACTGGCGACCTCTTTCTCAACGACTTCCATCGGGAGTGGAACGAGGCATGCGAAAAGGAGAACGAACGAGTACGGTCGACGTACTTTTCTCACGAATATCTGAAAGCGCAGTCCCAGCGAATGAACGAACTGGTGCGGATGCAAAGAGAAGAATTGAGGAGAAAAAGAAAGAACTCCTCAAAGGATGGGCAATAGCCACCGGCAATTGGCATACCGATATTTCCGATTTCACGGATGCCAAAGAACCTATGGGTAGTGGAAAAGATTCGGATGTATACCAATCGAAAGACGGCCATAGTGTTATCAAAGTCTCTAAAGGCAAGGAGCATTTAAAGAAGTTCCGACCGGATATTGATGCAGTCGCTTTATTTAATCATTTGTTTCCCAATAGCCATTATGAAATTTTAGGCTATGGTGAAATAGATGGAAAGTTTGTCAAGTTCTTAAAACAGCCTATTGTAGACTTTACGAATAGCACTCCGCTAACAGTAGACGAACGTGTCGACTACATGGCTAAATTGGGATTCAAGCCTATCAATGAAGAGAAGACCGCATTTTCCAATGGTACAATAATAGCAGCCGATGTTCAAGGCAACAATATCGTCAGAGACAGTGCCGGTAATATCCGTGTGATCGATGCGGATGTAAAACTTCACACGAAAGACATTGGTGGGGAGTATTCCTATCCGGCGGTAGAAACGGATACGATGTTGCGCCAAGACAACTCTCAAGAAAATTCTTCTCGTCCACCCCGCAGAAGCATCCGCAAGAAACCGACGGCGAATGCGTTCGACCAGGCAGAAGAGGTGGTGCAGTTCCGTGATGAAGCCAAGGCAAGTGCCGTGGTGGGCGGAACGGACAACATGGTTGTGGTGGAGAAGAAGATCGGTGCAGCCAAAGAGCAATACGAACGGACTTTGAGAACGGCTTCGTATCAAGTTCAGGAGGCACTGCAAGACTCACTGCTTTCACTCCAGGTATTGCAGGATGCGGTAGCCGAGGCCACCAAGGGTAAGATTCTGGACTATGAAAACGCTTATATGGCTGCGATTGCATTGTCGTCGAAGAGTCTGGCAGAACAGGAATTGTTCAGAGCGACGGCATGCCGTGGTATCACATCGGCCATGGCAGCCCTGGAGCGCAAAGGGATGAGTGCCGAGCAGCAGAACGACTACCTTATCGCCAAGCATGGTATCGAACGAAACAGATACATGGCCGTTCGTGAAGCATTGGCACAGGACGAAGAGACGTTCAGATCCGAGATGGATGCCTACGAAGCAGATCGGGATGCCATCCGAAACAACGGCAAGTCGTGGATCGAGCAGCAGCGCGAACTGGATCGGTTGGCGGAGAAATATGGTGCCGACTTAAAGAAAGATTATTCAGGACTGACCCAAGATTTTGTCCCGACAAATTCGGATGCCGGTATCGACTACGACAGAGATGCCGTCTATGCCGCAGTGGAAGCCATCGAGAAGAAATATACCATGCAAGGTTTGTTGGATGCCGTCAAGACGGCCAACGAAGTCATTCTGACCAAGCAGTATGAGAGCGGACTGATCGACAAGAAGACGTTCGACAAGGTGAACAACATGTATCAGTTCTATGTGCCCCTCAGAGGTTGGGACGAGACGACTGCCGACGAGGTGTATGCTTACCTCAATACGGAACGGCCGGTATCGAATGTCCCGATGAAGGAGGCACACGGTCGAAAGAGCAAGGCCGACAACGTCTTGGCGACTATCTTCAATATGGGCGAGAGCGGCATCATGCAAGGAAACAGAAACCTCGTGAAGCAGAAGTTCCTACAGATGGCACAGGCCCACAACACCGATGCCATCAGCGTGAGCAACCTATGGGCGAAATACAATGATGTATCAGGCGAATGGGAAGCCGTATTTCCTCAGATTCCGCAGAACGCCACACCGGAAGAGGTGCGTGATATCGTGGAAAAGTTCGACGAAAAGATGAAAGTCCTTTCGAAAATGCCGAATGCAGAAGTGAAACGGGAATCGGAACTGGCGGATGTCGGGTACAAGATTCTCCCGAAAGAGTTGAACGAGCATCAGGTGATCGTCAAACGCGGAGGCAAGACCTATGTGCTTACGATCAACGGCAACCCGAGAGCGGCCCAGGCACTGAACGGCCTGACCAATCCGGACTCGCCAACGGGTATCTACAAATTGGTGGAGAACACGGCAGGCAAGTTCAACCGATTCTTGGCGGCGAACTTCACAACAAGGAACCCGAACTTCGTGGTGAGCAACTTCCTCCGCGATGCGATCTATTCCAATTCGACGGTATGGGTGAAGGAGTCGCCGGCGTATGCGTGGAGCTTCAACACGAACTTCGCGAAGGTGAATCCGTTGAAGATGTATTCATTGGTGCAGCGGTATGCCAAAGGCCAGCTCGACATGAACAACGAGATAGAAAAGGCCTATCGGGATTTCATCCTCAACGGAGGCGAGACCGGCTATACCAATCTGCAGGATATCGATAAGATCAAGAAGAAGATCCGCAACGAACTGAAGGATGCGAACGGCAAGGTTTCGGTCCGGAAGGCGTTCAAGGCCCTGGGCGAAACGATGGATCTGTTCAACAAGAGCGTTGAGAACTGTGCGCGATTTGCGGCTTACCTCACCTCCATCGAACATGGCCGAAGCATTGACCATGCGGTGAATGATGCAAAGGAAATCTCAGTCAACTTCAACAAGAAGGGTTCCGGCTCAAGATTTCTGGGAGCGGAAGGCGAAACGGTAGCAGGAAACATAGCTTCTGCCATCAGTGGAGCGGGACGTGCCGGTTACATCTTCTGGAATGCCGGTATTCAGGGCTTGACAAACTTCGGGACACTCGCCAAGAACCACAGAAAAAAATTCCTGGCTCTTGCAGCCGGAAACTATCTGCTCGGTGCCTTGATGCCTATTATTGCAGAAGCAACCGGAGGTGACGACGATGATTCCGATTATTATGATCTTCCCGAGTATGTACGTCGCAGTAACATCTGTTTCCGAAACGGTTTCGGTGGATGGGTCACCATTCCGTTATCGGTTGAGTTCCGTACCCTCTACGGACTGGGCGAGTTGAGTTCTTCTGCTTTGATCGGCAAGGAGCAGTTGTCGAAAAAACAATTGGCCATAAAGGTAGCCGAACAGATATCGCAGACCATGCCTCTCGACATGATGGAAGGCGGAGGCGGATTCAGTGCTTTGGTTCCGAGTTCGATCAAGCCGGTTGTCGAGGCATTGCAGAACAAGGACTGGACCGGACTGCCATTGTATAAGGACAATGATTTCAACAAGGGCATGCCGAAATGGACGAAGGCGTTCAAGAGCACTTCTCCTATTCTGGTGAATATGTCCAAGTATGCCAACGAATTGTCGGGTGGCGACAAGTATACGGTTGGCGCGGTGAACTTCAATCCGGCCAATGTCGAACACATTCTGAGCGGCTACTTCGGTGGTGTCGCAACAAGCATTTTTCAACTTGTCAAGTCGGCCAATATAATCTTGGGAGACCGTGAATACGATCCGCGCGATATTCCAATTGTGAACCGAGTGGTCAAGAGTGGTGATGAACGGACCAAGAAGAAAGCGATAGACAACCAGTATTACGAGAATCTGGGAGAGATGGACAAACTGGAGCAGCGCCTCAAGGGATACAAGAAGGAGGCAACGACACCGACCAATGACATCTTCGAGTTGGCCGGGTATCAGGAGAAGCTCAACAAGCTGATGCAAAGCGACGAGTACAAGCGTTACCGTCAGGCGGAGAATATCAAGGAGTTGATCAAGAACCTTTCCAACTATAGTAAAATGGGCAACTCGGACGAATTGGAAGATCTGTCTTATCAGTACAAAAAGCTACTGAATGATATCATGCGGGAAAAGTCCGAATAAACAACAAGGGAGGTGGCTTCGTTCCATCTCCCTTTTTTTGTTGTTACTATTTTAAACGTCAAATAGCTTTCAGCGAAAAAGCATATTTGAAATCAATGAGTGAGTGAGATTCTTGATTGTCTATCCATGCCGGTTC
>CAVJQR010000149.1:2941-7265 GCA_963651605.1 Agathobaculum sp. | reverse complement strand
ACCGGGGACACAAGGATTTTCAGTCCTTTGCTCTACCAACTGAGCTATGGCACCCTTACTTATTTCTGTAACCGATTTTGTTTCTGATTACGGTTACAAAGGTAGGTATATTTTTTGAATACACAACTATTTCCCCGCTCTTTTTTGTGAAAAATGTTCATTTTTACTCTAAAAGGCTCTATAAACGATTAATTTGTACACATAGTTATCCCAATACATCGCTTATCTTTCCATAAAAACAAAAGAAGTGACCGAGGGAAATCCCTACAGCCACTTCTTTTTAATTCGTTGGAAATAGAATTTTATTCTTCCTCGTCGTCTTCCTTCATATTGTGGAATACGTTCTGAACATCGTCATCCTCTTCCAGTTTCTCGATCAGTTTCTCGATGGTTTCACGCTGCTCAGGAGTTACCTCTTTCAGATCATTCGGGATACGAACGAACTCACTGCTGGTGATTTCATAGCCATTTTCTTCGAGATATTTTTGGATAGCTGAATTTTGTGCGAAGTCGCCATAGAGAATAATTTCGTTGCTTTCATCATCAACGTCCAGTTCGTCTACTCCGAAGTCGATCAATTCCAATTCGAGATCATCCGTTGATACGTTTTCCGGTTTTACAATATGGAACACACACTTGTGAGAGAACAAGAACTCCAAACTACCGGAAGTTCCCAGCGAACCACCACATTTATTGAAGTAGCTACGCACGTTGGCTACAGTACGAGTGGTATTGTCAGTGGCTGTCTCAACGAAAATGGCGATACCATGAGGGCCATAACCTTCATAGTTCATCTCCTTATAATCGGTAAAGTCTTTTGATACGGCACGTTTAATAGCTCTTTCAACATTCTCCTTCGGCATGTTTTCTTTCTTGGCTGTCTGCATCAAGACACGCAAACGCGGGTTGTTCTCAGGATCAGGACCAGCCTGTTTTGCACAGATGGTGATTTCCTTACCCAATTTAGTAAACACGCGAGCCATATTGCCCCAACGCTTAAACTTTCTTGCCTTACGAAACTCAAACGCTCTTCCCATACTTTATTTTGTCTTTTTTATAGTTTTAAATATACAATAGTCAATCATTACCTTAACGGAGTTGTGCTCCCAATGTTTGTTCCAAATTGTTTTGGATTTTCTTCATGATGGCATCAATCTGTTTGTCGTTCAATGTCTTTGTTTCATCCTCAAGGAAGAAGCTGACAGCATACGATTTTTTGCCAGCCGGTAAATTCTTTCCTTCGTATACATCGAACAATTCAACGCGTTTCAAGAGCTTACGCTCACTGTCTGTTGCCACCTTCTGGATATCTGCAAACTGTACTTTCTTGTCAATCAACAGGGCCAAGTCGCGTTTAACAGCCGGGAACTTCGACAAATCCGTGTAAGTCACCTTGTTCTTCTTCGTCTCTTTCATCAAAGCCGTCCAAGAGAATTCTGCAAAGTAAACTTCAGCATCGATATCCATGTCCTTACGGATTTTGTGGTTGACGATACCGAGTGTTCCCAAAGCCTTGCCCGACTGAGTCGTTACGCTCAAGCCTGCATCATAAAGATCGTTGGTCAACACACCAAACACCAGCTTCTTCAAGTTGATACCCAAGCGGACCAACATATTCTCCACATAGCTTTTCAGCTCATATACAGAACTCTTTTCGTCAGCATGTGCCCAACTGTTCTCCACACGATTACCGGAAAGCCAAATACCGATGCGATAATCTTCACTGAACTCGCTCAAAGTTTCGCCTTCTTTCTTGTTTTCTGCATGATATTGATAGCAGTTTCCAAACTCGTAGAAGCGGATATTGGCATTTTTACGCTTGATATTGTGCTCGATGCTCTCCAAGCCGCCAAACAATAATGTCTGACGCATAACATTCAAGTCGGCACTCAGCGGATTCATCACACGGACGCAATTGACAACCGGATAGGTAGTCAACGTATCATAGTAGGCAGAACGTGTCAGAGAGTTGTTCAATATCTCATTGAAACCACAACCGGTCAGTTGCTCAGAGATAAGATTTTGCATTTTATAGGCATGATCTGTCGGCGTTTCATAGCTCAAGCTTGAATTGACATGATCGCCAAATTCCACATTGTTATAACCATAAATACGCAAAATATCTTCGATCACATCCACATCGCGCTGCACATCGATACGATAAACCGGCACTTCAATATCCAAAGCTTCAGGAGTTTCGGCCGTAATATGCATCTCGAGACTTTCCAAAATACTCTTGACTGTCTCCTGCGGTATTACTTTTCCGATCAAAGAATTGATCTTTTCGTAAGTGATATGAACCTTATACGGATCAAATACCTTCGGATAGATATCCTGAATTTCGCCGGTAATTGTTCCGCCGGCCAATTCTTTTACCAACATGGCGGCATATTTCAAGATATAAATAGTAGCGTTCGGATCCAAACCACGTTCATAACGGAAGGATGCATCGGTATTCAAACCAAAGCGACGTGCCGTCTTACGGATCCAAGTCGGGTGGAATGTGGCAGATTCGAGGAATACATCAGTTGTCTGATCCGTCACTCCAGAGTCCAAACCCCCGAATACACCGGCAATACACATCGGTTCTTCAGCGTTACAAATCATCAAGTCTCGAGCCGTTAATGTACGCTCTACGCCATCCAATGTAACGAACTTGTCACCTTCATTGGCAGCTTTGACAATCACCTTGTCGCCTTTGATCTTGGAAGCATCGAATGAGTGAAGCGGTTGTCCAAGGCCATGCAAAATAAAGTTGGTGATATCCACCACATTATTGATAGGACGAAGACCGATTGTGCGCAATTTGTTTTGCAACCATTCGGGGCTCTCTTTGATGGTTACACCCTTGACAGTAATACCGGAATAACGCAAACATGCCTCCGTATTCTCCACTACGATTTCGACAGCCTTGGTCGGATCGTCTATATGGAAGGCATCAACAGATGGTTTCTTGAGCGAATAAGGCAAGCCATTCTGCTTGAGATAAGCCGCCAAGTCGCGAGCTACGCCATAGTGTGAAGTAGCATCTACACGGTTCGGTGTGATATCTACCTCGATGACATAGTCACTCTTGATATTATAATATTCAGCTGCCGGAGTACCGACTGCCACATCTTGCGGCAATACGATGATACCGGAATGATCTGTTCCCACACCAATTTCATCTTCGGCACAGATCATGCCATTAGACTCTACGCCACGCAATTTGGAGCGCTTGATGGTGAATTCCTTGTCGCCATCATACAATTTTGTACCATTGACAGCAACAATCACCTTTTGGCCGGCAGCCACATTGGGAGCACCACAAACGATTTGCAATGGTTCGCCACCACCGACATTGACAGTTGTCACGTGCAAATGGTCTGAATTCGGATGCGCTTCGCACGTCAATACCTCACCGACTACCAATCCGGCCAAACCGCCTTTGATAGTTTGCACCTCTTCTACTCCACCAGTCTCCAAGCCGATCGAGGTGAGAGCATCGGCTACCTGGGTAGGCTGCAAGTCAAAATCGAGATAATCTTTCAGCCAGTTGTAAGATATATTCATCGTTCTTTACTGTTTTTCTATATTTTTCCTGACAGGTATGTGGTTGTTCCTCTACCCAATAACCCATCGTAACGACTTGCAAAAGTAAAAAGAATTCTTGAGAGTGAAAAGAATCCGACAAGTTTTTGCAAGTGAACAAAAGGCGCATCGGCACACTCATAGGAGCGTGCACTGTTTTTCTATTGGCAATCTCGCTTATGTATGCCCTATTCCCAAACGACACATTCTCCTTTTTATTCCTACAACATGGCTTCAAGCCTATCAACGGCCAACCGAAGATCGGCATGAAAGGTCTCGTGCGAACACAGAAACCCTACACATCCTTGGAAAATAAGGGCATACAGTTCAGGATTCATTTCCTCCACATACGAAGCTATGGCATATTCGATGTCTTCTTTCTGCCACTCCATGGTGGAATGTGCAAAAACCCGTTCCTTCTGATGGAAGAAGCAGTAGGCTGTCTCAATGGCATCGCGGGCTATCATTGGTCAAATCCTACGGGACGCATTTGGTGTTGTTCCTCACTATACTCGTAGCCATTGGCTGCCAAGTAGCTCTTCACTTCGTCGACATCACGGTCGAATGCGTTACAAAGTTCTTCGAGTGAATCATATTCTTCATCGCGCAACAGCATATTGATAGCAGAGACCAGCATGGCCGGGTCGTTTGGTAAATATTCCATAATTATCTATATTTCGTTTTCCGAACAAAGGTAGAGAAAATTTGAACATATAAAACAAAATAACAGGGCAAGAATCCTGCAAATCTTCCT
>CAVJQR010000149.1:0-2856 GCA_963651605.1 Agathobaculum sp. | reverse complement strand
TCCGATAAAGAAAAGCAAAAAGCGCCAACCCGAGAACTTTTCTTCTCAAGTAGGCGCTTTATTATTGAGACTAAAACAGAAATCAGTTCACTTTCCATTCGATCACACCACCCGATTCGCCCTTCTGCAACTGGGCTGAAATCTTCAGTGCGGTAGTCTTGACCGGCTTAAAGCTAACGCTATTGTAGCGGTCTTTGGCTACTCCATATGTATCGGTTGTCTCGACCTCTTTCCACGTTTCGCCGTCTTTATAATAGAGTTTCCAGCTTTCCGGCACACGGAAATCGCCATCATAGTGGTCGAAATCAAGCCAATAAACCTGTACATTGTGTACCTCTGTCGGTTCGTCAAACTTATATGAGATACTTTCAACCGTACCGGTTTTCAGCCACCAATAGTGGTAGGGCTTCGATACATCCGACGAGCTTTTCGGTTCCCACTGATCGTTTACACCAAACGTTTCCTCTTCAGTTGAAGCCGATTCAGGAGCATCTTTCTGAATCGGTGCCTGGATCGTCACACTATGCGCACGACTGGCAATGGTCGGTGCCGGAGTCGGACGCGTATAGACGGGAGATTCCGGTATCCAAATAGCCATATTGTCCTTACCACGATTGTTCCATGTCGAGTAAGGAATTGCTTTGAAGGTTGTCTCTTTGATGTCACCGTTCAGCTGTACTGCCTTAGCCTTTCCCGAAAGTACCATTACTCCACCCAACAAGGAAGCATCATAGTGTGATTCGATCGGGGTGTTGACTTGAATATATTTGTCGAAAACAGTCTTGTCCGGCTGATCCTGACCTTCGAGACAGAAGATGACCGGGCCACGCTCGTAAGCCAATTTACCACGATCGTCGACTGCATTGTCATTAGCACGGATCGCACGGACCTGCATCGGAAGATCCAATTCCACCTTGTCGCCCTTCTTCCATTTGCGATCAATATTGATATAGCCATCTTGATAAGCAGCTGTTGTCGAAATAGCCTCGCCATTCACCTTGACCGTATAAGGCTGAGCCGGTATAACATAGCTATAAAGATCGGTCGGTACCGGCTTTTCCTGCGCCCAACCCGGTATACGCAATTTCAACGTAAAGGCTTTGCTGCTTTTCGGATTGACCGTCAACGCCACATGACCTTCCCACGGGTAGTTTGTTTCTTGTGCGATCGACACCTTGTTGCCCTCAGTTTGAATGTCGGCCGTGCCCTGAATATAAAGATTCACATAGATATCTTTTCCTTGGGTCGCATACATATAATTCGGAACAGAGGCCATGAAACGGGTGATATTTCCAGGACAACAAGCACAACCAAACCATGCCTCGCGATTGTGCTGCCCCATTGATTCCAGCGGATTGTCGTAGAAGAAATGGTCGCCGCTCAACGACACTCCGGAAATAACGCCATTATAGAGAGCACGCTCGTAAACATCGGCATATTTCGAATCGCCCGAATAGAGGAACATACGGTAGTTCCAATAGACATTCGCAATAGCGGCACAAGTTTCGCAATAGGCTGTCATATTGTTCAATTCGTAGTTGGGGCCAAAGCCTTCACCCTGTGGACGCGAACCGATACCGCCCGTCACGAACAATTTCTTCGATGCCATGTTTTCCCATATCCGAGCCAACGCTTCTTGATACGCTGCATCGTGCGTCAACGAAGCCACATCAGCCACACCGGAATAGAGGTAACCGGCACGAACGGCATGACCTACAATCTCATCTTGCTGCAAAATCGGCATATGATCCTGCGAATATTCGCTCGGACGATGCCCATCCGTGCAACGGCCCGTCTCCTCAACGAAATATTTGGCCGTCTGAAGATATTTCTTGTCGCCTGTTACATTATATAATTTACAGAGCGCCATCTCGATGATCGGGTGTCCCGACGGGCGATGAATCTGCCCCTCATCCGGACCGAATGTCTTGCAAACAAGGTCGGCATTCTTGATGGCCACGTTCAACAGCGTGCGCTTTCCGGTAGCCTTGTAGTGAGCTACGGCTGCTTCATAGAGATGGCCGCTGTTATACAACTCGTGACTGTTGATCTTTTCCCAGCGGTGTGTTCCCCACCACCCCGACAGACGTGTACATTTGTTGGTAACACAAGTGGTCAGGTAACCATCCGGTTCCTGAGCCTTCGAGATGATATTGATCACACTGTCCAGATAATGGTCCAGTTTCTTATCATAATGTGATGCCAATGAGTAGCTGGCTCCTTCGATTACCTTGTAAGGATCGGTATCATCGAACGAGAAATCGCCTTTGTGCTCGCCCTTGATCAGGCCGGCAGCCAACGCAAAATTATCAAAACGTCCGTTGATTTCACACTGATGGAAGGCAGACGGAATCGACACCGTTCGGTTGATTTCAATACGCGGTGCCCAAAAATTGTCATTCAGATGCACTTGCGTAAAGGGCACCTCCTTGATAGGGTTGCTCACCGACGTTTGGTCGGCAGCCAAAGCCGTGGCAGAAACGCTCAAAGCTACGACACCCACTGAAAAGATAGCAGTTAATTTCATATATTTCATGTTTTATTACTGTTATAAATGAGCTGTTTTTAAAAAGCCATATTTTTTACAAATAAACGAAAAATATTTGACATATAGGCCATATAAACAAAAAAGCTTTCCCCATTTGATTGGGAAAAGCTCTTACGTTGTACTACCAAGATTCGAACTTGGACAAACAGGACCAGAATCTGTTGTGCTACCATTACACCATAGTACAATATCGAAAAGCCACGTTTTTGCTTTCAATTGCGGATGCAAAGGTAGTTACTTTTTTCTTATTCCCAAATTTTTCCGACTCTTTTTTAGGGCATGTTTCAAATTTTCTTTGAGCAGCAAAT
>CAVJQR010000148.1:0-7274 GCA_963651605.1 Agathobaculum sp. | reverse complement strand
GTCTACCTCTATTTTGAGGGAGTCTATATGAACTCGTCCGTCTACCTCAATGGGCAACTTATCGGTGGGCATCCGTATGGCTACAGCTCGTTTTTCTGCGATGCAACATCGGCGCTTCTCCCCGGCGAGAAGAATGTGGTTGCGGTGCGTGTCGACAATTCGCAACAGATCAACTGCCGATGGTATAGCGGATCGGGCATCTATCGCCATGTGTGGCTTCTCCATACTCCGCAGCTGCATATTGATCATTGGGGGGTAGCCGTGCAGACAAAAGAGTTGACATTTTCGCAAGCTGTTTTGCAAGTGAAGACAATGCTTCGGAATGAAACCGCACAAACGAAAAGCGTGGAGGTCGTGACCCGCATCGAAGGGGCCGACGACGGGCATTCGACCGTGACACTTCCCGCCAACAGCCGGCAAGAGGTGGTGCAAGAGGTGGTGGTGAACCGTCCGAAGGTGTGGGATTTGGATAACCCATCGTTGTATGAAGCCCATATATCTATTGTAGAAGAAGGGAAAACAGTGGATAGCTATCGCCAACCGTTTGGCATACGAACCATCAGCTATTCGACGAAAGGCTTCTTCCTGAACGGCAAAAAGATCGACATGAATGGTGCTTGTGTGCATCATGATCATGGTATCTTGGGGGCAGCCTCGTTCGATGCCGCCGAAAGGCATAAGGCCAAACTCTTGAAAGAGGCCGGCTTCAATGCCGTCCGTACGTCTCACAATCTGCCGGCGGAGGCTTTTCTCGAAGCATGCGACCGCATAGGGCTGGTGGTGATTGACGAGGCGTTTGACGGGTGGCGCGACGAAAAGAACAAACATGACTATTCCACGCTGTTCGATACATGGTGGACGGAGGATGTGGATGCCATGGTGTTGCGCGACCGTAACCATCCCTCCATCATCTCGTGGAGCATTGGCAACGAGGTGATCGAACGAAAGAAGCTGGAGGTGGTGACCACGGCCAAGAAGTTGGCCGACCGTATCCGTCTCTATGACGACCGCCCCGTTACTTCAGCATTGGCTTCGTGGGATCGTGACTGGGAAATTTACGATCCGTTGGCGGCCCAACTCGATATTGTGGGGTATAACTATTTGATTCAAAAGCAGGAAGAGGACCATCGACGGGTGCCTTCACGCGTGATGTGGCAGACGGAGTCTTATCCGAAAGATGCATTCCGCAACTGGTCGCTGGTATATGACAAGGATTATATCGTGGGCGACTTTGTATGGACCGGCATCGACTACTTGGGCGAGTCGGGCATTGGCCGTTGGTGGTACGACGGTGATGTGGCGGGCGAGCATTGGGAGCGTTTGCTTTATCCTTGGCATGCTGCCTATTGTGGCGACATTGATTTGATCGGGTGGAGAAAACCCATCTCTCACTACCGCAATATTCTTTATAATGATACTGAAAAATTATACATGGCTGTTCGCGAGCCGGATGGTTACTATGGAAAGATAAATGTAGGCATGTGGGCGGTTTGGCCGACGTGGGAGAGCTGGAACTGGCCCGGCCACGAAGGAAAACCAATCGATGTCGAAATCTATTCGAAATATCCCACGGTGCGCCTCTACCTCGATGAGCAGTTGGTGGGAGAGAAGGCGGTTGGTCGTGATACGGAGATGAAAGCCACCTTTACATTGCCCTTCAAAGAGGGAACACTGCGGGCCGAGGGTATAGCCGACGGCGTGGTGAAAGAGACAAAAAGCTTGTCGACGGCTGCTGCTCCTGCCGCGATACGATTGGTGGCAGAGGAGGGAACACTGCAAGCCGATGGGCAGGATTTGGCATACGTCCAAGTAGAGGTGGTCGACAAAAAGGGAAGGATTTGCCCCAATGCAGAGGTCCCGCTCGAAGCTATCGTAACGGGGCAAGGGGCATTGATCGCCATGGGCAATGCCAACATCAAAGATACGGACGGTTATGCAGACGACCGACATACGACTTGGAAGGGACGCGCACTGATCATCGTCCGCAGCCAAGAAAAGAGAGGAAAGGTGAAGCTCATGGTCAGGTCGAAGGGCTTGGTCACGGCTTCTCATACATTTGTCGTCAAATAAAAAGGATATAGTTACAAGAGGCAAATGAATGGTGGATGAAAAGGAGGTAAAGGAGGACAATATTCAATATATTTAGCTACCTTTGCCCCAATTTCATCAAACAGGAGTATAAGATGCAAGAACCAGACTACATTATCAGAGTAGAACATGTCACCAAAAGTTTTGGCGACAAGACCGTTCTGAATGATGTAAACCTATTTGTTCGCAAGGGCGAGTTCGTGACGATCTTGGGGCCATCCGGCTGTGGCAAGACTACTTTGTTGCGCTTGATAGCCGGCTTTCAGACGGCCAACGGAGGAGTCATTACCATTGCAGGCGAAGATATTACCCAAACGCCACCCCATAAGCGGCCGGTCAACACTGTCTTTCAGAAGTATGCGTTGTTTCCTCATCTCAACGTCTACAATAATATTGCCTTTGGGCTGAAGCTGAAGAAGCTCCCTTCGGAGGTGATCGAGAAGAAGGTGAAGCAGGCATTGAAGATGGTGGGGCTGATGGATTACGAATTTCGCGACGTGGATTCTCTTTCGGGCGGCCAACAACAGCGAGTGGCCATTGCGCGTGCCATCGTGAACGAGCCGGAAGTGTTGCTGCTTGACGAGCCATTGGCCGCACTCGACTTGAAAATGCGCAAGGATATGCAGATGGAATTGAAGGAAATGCACAAATCGTTGGGCATCACCTTCGTCTATGTGACGCACGATCAGGAAGAGGCTTTGACATTGAGCGATACGATCGTCGTCATGAGCGAAGGAAAAATACAGCAGATCGGCACCCCGACCGACATATATAATGAGCCTGTCAACTCATTTGTTGCCGACTTTATAGGCGAAAGCAATATCCTCAATGGCGTGATGCTCAAAGACAAATCGGTGCAGTTTGCGGGGCACACCTTCGAATGTGTCGATGAAGGCTTCGGAGAAAACAACCAGGTGGACGTGGTGATTCGCCCGGAGGATATCTATATCTTCGAGGTATCCGACGCGGCTATGTTGCGTGGCACGGTAGCTTCTTGCATTTTCAAGGGCGTTCACTATGAGATGACGGTGCAGACTGTCGAAGGATATGAGTTCGTTGTGCAGGATTACCATATGTTTCCCGTTGGAGAAGAGGTAGGCCTCCGCATCAAACCTTTCGACATCCATGTGATGAAGAAAGAGCGTGTCTGCAATACGTTCGAGGGGAAGATGGTGGATGCTACCCATGTCGGGTTCTTGGGTTGCACGTTTGAATGCCGTGAGTGCTCGGATGTGGCACCGGGCAGTGCCGTATGGGTAGAGGTCGACTTCGACAAAGTCTCTTTGGAAGACAATGAAGAGGACGGCACACTGACGGGTGAGGTGAAGTTCATCCTTTACAAAGGCAACCATTACCACCTCACGGTGTCCAGCGATTGGGACGAAGATATCTTTGTGGATACGAACGATGTTTGGGACGATGGCGACCGCGTCGGCATTTGCATTGCCCCTAACGATATACGGATAATTAAAAAAGAAGGGAAGTGTTAGGCAATCGATTTATAGCACAGTTGTCAAAACGTCGGAATTGGGTGATCCCTTATGTCATCTTCCTGTTGATATTTGTGGTGGCCCCTCTGTTCTTGATCGTTTATTATGCATTCACCAATGCGGACGGTACCTTTTCGTTGGAGAATTTCCGCAAGTTTATGATCCACCCCGAGGCCGTCAATACGTTTGTCTACTCCGTAGGCATTGCTTTGATTACGACCATTGTCTGTCTGCTGCTGAGCTATCCTGCCGCATGGATACTGAGCCGTTTGCCCAATTCTTCGCAGACGATCATCCTTTTGTTCATCTTGCCGATGTGGGTCAATATCTTGATTCGTACGCTGGCTACGGTGGCTTTGTTCGATTTCTTGAATATGCCTTTGGGAGAAGGCGCCTTGCTGTTCGGCATGATCTACAACTTCTTGCCGTTTATGCTTTACCCTATCTACAACACGCTGCAGAAGATGGACAAGAGTTTGATAGAAGCGGCCCAAGATTTGGGAGCTACTCCGGCACAAGTCTTTTGGAAAGTGATACTTCCTCTCTCCATGCCGGGCATTATCAGCGGAATCATCATGGTATTCATGCCGACCATCTCGACATTTGCCATAGCCGAATTGCTGACAATGAACAATATCAAGCTCTTCGGAACGACCATACAGGAGAATATCAATAACGGAATGTGGAACTATGGTGCAGCCTTGTCGCTCATCATGTTGCTTCTGATGGGGGTGACATGCATGCTTGGCAACGGCGACGAGACCGACTCAAACGAAGGAGGACTGATATGATGCGCTATTTGTCGAAGGCTTATCTGTGGTTTTTGCTCGTGTTGTTGTACCTCCCCATTGCCATTATCATCATCTTCTCGTTTACTGAAGCCAAAGTGTTGGGCAACTGGACGGGCTTCTCGTTGAAGCTCTACCGCTCGCTCTTTGCCGGCAATGTGCAACACTCGCTGATGGGTGCCATATGGAATACCTTTGCCATTGCCCTTTTGGCTTCGACGATCTCCACCCTGTTGGGGAGCGTTGCCGCCATCGGCATCTTCAACTTGCGCAATCGTACCCGTCAGACGGTGAATTTCCTCAATAGTATTCCTATGATGAATGCCGATATCATCACGGGTATCTCCCTCTTTTTGCTTTTTGTCAGCATGGGAATCGCGCAGGGCTTCACGACGGTTGTGTTGGCTCACATCACTTTTTGCACGCCTTATGTCGTGTTGAGTGTACTGCCCCGTCTCCGTCAGATGAATCCCAACATATATGAAGCCGCCTTGGACTTGGGGGCCACCCCATTTCAAGCCTTGCGGAAGGTGATATTCCCCGAGATCCGACCGGGGATGATCAGTGGATTCATCTTGGCCTTCACCCTTTCGATCGACGACTTTGCGGTGACGATCTTCACCATCGGCAATGAAGGGTTGGAGACGTTGTCTACTTTCATCTATGCCGATGCACGAAAAGGCGGTCTTACTCCCGAGCTGCGCCCCCTTTCGACGCTGATTTTTGTAGCCATTTTGGTGTTGTTGCTGATTATCAACAAGCGCTCTGCACGTAATACGGGTAAAGGATGAAACAGATGAAACGATATGTAATGGCATTGATCGCCCTGCTCCTTCTCCCCATCGCCTTCACTTCATGCCGGCGGAGCAGCGAGGAGCGTTGTAAGGTACTGAAAATTTACAACTGGGCCGACTATATAGACGAAGAGGTATTGGACGAGTTCCCCGCATGGTATAAGGAACAGACGGGAGAAGAGATACGTATTGTCTACCAGGTGTTCGACATCAATGAGATCATGCTGACGAAGATCGAGCGAGGCCATGAAGACTTCGATGTGGTCTGTCCGTCGGAATACATCATCGAACGTATGATGAAGAAGAATCTGCTGTTGCCCATCGATACGAACTTCGGCAACACCCCCAACTACCTCGGCAATGTCTCGCCTTATATCCGCAGGCAATTGAACAAATTGAGCCGGCCCGCCATGCGGACGACCGACTATGCCGCGGCTTATATGTGGGGAACAGCCGGCATGCTCTACAATACAAACCTCGTCTCTGCCGATGAAGTGGAGAGTTGGTACTGCCTTTGGAATCCCAAATTCAAGAATCGCATCTTGATGAAAGACAGCTATCGCGACGCTTTTGGCACGGCTGTGATCTATGCTCATCGCGAGGAGTTGGCGGCAGGTACACTGACGGTCGAGGATTTGATGAACGACAACTCGCATGAAGCCGTCGATAGGGCCGAACGCTATTTGAAAGAGATGAAACCCAACGTGGCAGGGTGGGAGACAGACTTCGGCAAAGAGTTCATGACCAAAGGCAAGGCTTGGCTGAACTTTACCTGGAGCGGCGATGCCGTTTGGGCCATCGACGAGGCGGAAGCCGTAGGCGTACCGCTTGCTTATACCGTACCCAAGGAGGGAAGCAATATATGGTATGACGGATGGGTGATCCCCAAATATGCCCGCAACGTGAAGGCGGCCGGCTATTTCATCAACTATTTGTGCCGGCCCGATATCGCCTTGCGCAACATGGAGGCGATCGGTTATGTGAGCGCCGTGGCCACTCCCGAGATAATGGAAACGCAACAGGACGAAACGATTCAAGAGACAAGCAACCTGAGCTACTTCTTCGGCGAGGGGATGGGTGCCGACTCCCTCCATATCGATCCCGTCCGATACCCCGACTACGAGGTGGTGCGCCGCTGTGCCATGATCCGCGATTTCGGCAGTGATACGGAATATGTCCTGGAAATGTGGAGTCATGTGAAGGGCGATAATTTGAATAATGGATTGGTTTTGTTTATCTTTGCCGTGTTCGGAGGGTTGTTCGTCTGGACCGTTTACCACCGATACAAGGCTTACAAACATAAACGGGCACGCCATAGACGGCATCGCCGCCGCCGATGGGGCTGAAAGAAAGGGCATGATGATGGAAGGAATAAAAAACCTGTTGTTTGATTTCGGCGGAGTATTGATCAACTTGGATCGTACCGCCTGCCGGTTGGCATTCGAGCGGTTGGGCATCGACAGTATTCATCGCAGCGCTGCCGACGAATATCGGCAGAAAGAACTCTTGTCGCAGCTCGAATCGGGCAATATCACGGCGGCTGCCTTTCGCGCCGGCATTCGGCGAATGACGGAACGCGAGCTGACGGATGCCGAAATAGACGCCGCATGGATTGCCATGCTGGCCGATCTCCCTTCCTACAAGCTCGACTTTCTCCTCCGGTTGCGCCACCATTATCATGTGATGCTCCTCAGCAATACGAACTCCATTCACTGGCAATGGGCCGTGCGGCATAGTTTTCGTTATCAAGGCCACGAGGTGGACGATTTCTTCGATCGGATCTATCTCTCGTACGAGATCCACAAACAGAAGCCCGACGTGGAGATTTTCAAATACGTACTGAACGATTCGGGCATCGATGCCAAGGCAACACTCTTCATCGACGATGCATTGCCCAACTGCAAAGCCGCCGAAACGTTGGGCTTTCATACCTATTGCTGCCCGGCAGGGTCCGATTGGACGCTTCTCTTTAAGGAGGACCGACGGCCCGATGAAGAAGCGAAATAGTACGCCCCGAATACGGCATGAATGTTTTATGGCTACGAACGAGTTCAAAAAGCAATTTGTAACGCTTTGTAATGTTATGTTGTAACGATAGATTTTATCTATGAGCG
>CAVJQR010000147.1:1645-7311 GCA_963651605.1 Agathobaculum sp. | reverse complement strand
TTTTACCAGATTTAATAAATTTTAAAAAATTTGCAATATCATAATTATATTCTTCTTTAAATTTAAAATTAAAAAAAAAAGATGATGATAATAGTCGGTTAATAGCGTTAAAACTTTTTCGAGCGGAAATTTGCTTTTTTCGTTATTAAGAGAAATAAACCGGCTTTTAAAAGTTCCTTCAACAGGTTATTTACAGGCTAAATATATGAAATATAGTGTATTCTATCATAGGAAATATATTTGTTAATATACTCCTTTTGTGAAAAACTTTCTTATTTCAAGAGGGCGATTGGCTGTGAATAGCTTGTAGAATGATTACTTTAAAAATAAATAGTTACTTTCTTGGAGGATATTACTCTTGGATTGTATGGATGAAAAGTTTGATTTTGCAAGTTTTATTTTTCATTATCTTTGCACGAGTTTTGAATAGGTTTTGAACCTCTATCAACAATTATAATATATGCGTAAACTGAAAGTTACAGAATTAAATAGACTGACGCCCGAAGCTTTCAAGGAAAGTCCTAAAATTCCTTTGGTGGTAGTGCTCGACCATGTTAGAAGTTTGAACAATGTGGGGTCGGTATTTCGTACATCCGATGCTTTTCGTGTTGAATCCATCTATTTGTGCGGTATAACGGCTTGTCCGCCACAAGTGGAAATTCATAAAACAGCTTTGGGAGCGGAAGATACCGTCGATTGGCAATACTTTTCCGATACTCTCGAGGCTGTTGATAAGTTGAAAAGCGAAGGGTACGTTGTTTGTGCCGTCGAGCAGGTAGAAGGTAGCGTAATGTTGGATAAGTTGCTGTTGGACAAGCAGAAAAAGTATGCTATCATTATGGGAAACGAAGTGAAAGGAGTTCAACAATCGGTAGTTGACAAGTGCGATATGTGTATTGAAGTACCACAATTCGGCACCAAACATTCACTGAATGTTTCTGTAACTACCGGCATCTTGATTTGGGAGCTCTTCAAGCAATTGCGATAAAATCACCAGCTTTCAGACAAAAGCCTTCCGATCATTAGAAAAAAGTATTTGTGTTTAGAGAAAGTTTCTCCCTATAAAACTGCAGTTTATATAGGAGAAAACTGCAGTTCATTCGGGGGAAAACTGCAGTTTCATGCCGAATAAACTTTTCAGAACCAGGATATTTACAACGCACCGCTCTCCACCAATAAGACAATACGCTCTATCTGGCGGTCTTTGTTGAGGGGATCGTATTCTGTTTTCAGACTGGCTCCAAACATGCCGGCGAAGATATTCCAAAAACCCGCACGGAAGCTTCCCAAATAAGCCTTGACCAAGTTGTAGCTGCTTTGGTTACATTCGCGGTCGATCAACTTGATCAGCAATTTGCCTTGCGAAAGGCTAAGCTTCTTTAACTCAGGCTTGTATTGTGCAAACAATTCCTTTTCCATCCGTTTGAGGTGGGCTTTTCTTGCTTTGTCGGTAGGGAGTGTTTCAAGGTATTCGTAGGTTTCGATGAGCGTTCCATAGACGATTTTGGCAAAAGGCAATGTTTTCTTCACGTCTCGTACCAACTTCCAATATTTTGCCTCGTCACGTTTATTGCGAAATTTCTGCTTCGGGAAGATATAGACTTCTCTCAATTTGAAAATGGCAATCGTATCTTGGCCATCAACGTAAGCACGATGATAGCCTTCGGGCAATACGTTCATTTTCACCGATTGAGCGTTGCTTTTTTGACTGCTTCCCCAAAATGATAAAACGGTCAGCAGCAAAACAATATATCTTCTTCTTCCTCTCATCGTTGCAAATATATACAAGAATTGAATGATGGGCAATGTTTATAAGATTGTTTAATATTTTCTTTTGGAAGAAGGCATTTGGCAATTGAAAGAGAATTGATTATCTTTGTGGAAAACCGATGATTAAACCTTCAACTATGAACTTTAAATATATCTTATATGCCACTTTGGCGGTTTCTTGTGCCGCATCAGCCACAAACAATATCCGTGTTGGGGATATTCGGTCGCTTGCTTTAGGTGGAAGTGGGGCGGCGGTCTCGTGGTTTGTCAATCCTTCGCTGATGGAGTTGTCAACAAAACGAACAACAGGTGTTGACTATTTCAACCGATACGGTATAAAAGAATTGGGAACGGTGCAGGGTTATTTTGTCTATCCAAATACTTTTTTGTCGGCCGGATTGCAAGTAGCTTCGTTCGGATATGATCAATATAGGCAAAATATGGGGAGAATTTTGCTCTCCAAACGTTTGAACAAGCACTGGAGCGTGGGGGTAGCTTTTCAATACGATTGGATTCATTCGGAGTTATATGAAGAGGTACCTTCTCGGATATCGACAGATATAGGCATCGTTTATAAACCTATTGAAAACTTGTTGATGGCATTTACTGTTTGTAATTTACCCTCTATACAGACAACGGCCAAGTCTTTTAAAATAAATGAGTTGGATACCTATCGTTTGGAGGTGGGTTTCAACTGGCAAGTTCTGAACAATGTGTGGATAACCTCTTATGGAGCTGTTGATGAGGCGCACGCTGTCATCTCTGGAATAGGGGCGGAATATAGGGCTTTCTCTGCTGTTTGCTTTCGGATGGGGGTTCAGACCGAGCCTTTTCTTCCTTGTCTTGGCGTAGGATTCTTCCTCAAAGGTTTCGATTTCAACACCGTGGCCGTATGGCATCCTGAGTTGGGGATCAGTACAGGTCTTGGGTTATCATATTCATTTTGAAAGGAGGTTTTATGAAAGTGTTGATATATGTGTGCATTATTTGGTTCACAATCGGTTATTCGCTTGTTGCTCAGAATGATATAAATGTTGATAAGTGGAAGGAATATATAGAGGATTTGGCAGAAGAAGCAGAGGAATCGTCTGAAAAGTTGGAAACATTATATGCCGAGCTCTCTTATTTGGCAGAGCATCCACTCGATCTTAACAGTGTAACTGAGGAGCAGTTGACAAAACTACCTTTCCTAACGGATCGTCAGGTGGAGCAACTGATTCGTTATAGAAGAAGTGTGAAGGCTTTTGTCTCGATTTATGAACTGAAAGCTATCCCCGATATGGATTTTACTACGATAGAATTGCTCTATCCTTTCGTCTATGTGGGAGATGTTTCTGTTCATAAACGAAAGATAAACGTTGAGAATCTGTTGAAGTATGGACATAATGATTTGATAATGAGGTATGACCAATGTTTTCAACAGAAGAAAGGATACGGTTCATATCCCGATTCTATTTTACAACGATACCCAAATAGAAAATACTTGGGTGAACCTTTTTATGGATCCGTTCGCTATGCTTACAACTTTGATGAGCGGCTGCAATTTGGATGGATAGGGGAAAAAGATGCGGGCGAGCCGTTTTGGAAAGAAAAATATAAAGGATTTGATTATAACTCCTTTCATTTTTTGTTGAAAGATCAAAAGGTGTTGAAAACATTGGCTTTGGGCGATTATAAAGTTTCTTTCGGACAGGGGTTGGTGATAAGCCACGATTTCTCGCCCAGCCGCTCAGCCATTGTTGCACAGGCGGAGAGACGCAGCACAGGATTTCGTCGTCATTATTCCACCAATGAATACGATTTTCTTCGAGGTGCAGCTCTTACGTTGCAACACAAGTCGTTGAATGTAAGCATGTTCTACTCTTATAGAAAAATGGATGGGGCATTGACAAACGACACTTTTCCATCTTTTAAAACAGACGGCTTGCATCGCTTGCAAAGAGATTGGGAGAAACGGCATACAATAGGAGTCCATACGTTCGGAGGAAACGTTCGTTGGGTGAAACCGCACTATCATATAGGGATAACAGCTGTGGATTATCGTTTTGTGAATGCAGTGCTCTTTCCGCAAGAACAACCTTATAATGTGTTCTATTTCAGAGGGAAACACAATAATAACATAGGTGTTGACTACATGTTGAAAAGTAAGTCGGTAAAACTATTCGGCGAAACGGCCCTATCATCGAATGGAGCGGTGGCTACACTGAATGGACTTCAACTGACACCGGCTTCTTATTTTACCATGTTGCTCTTGTATAGGTATTACGATAAGCAATATCATGCTTTGTATGGCAATGCATTCGGACAGAATAGTACAGTACAAAACGAACAAGGTATATATGGTGGTTGGCAATGGAGTCCATTCCCCCATTGGAAACTCTCTGCCTATGCGGATTTCTTCCGCTTTCCTTGGTTGAAATATCAAGCGGATGCATTGCAAACCGGCAAGGAATATATGGCGCAGATAGATTATTCGAGCCGTAAACAATTCTCTTCTTATTTGCGTTATAAGGAAAAGAGAAGATCGGGTGCCGGCATACAACGTAAAATGCGACTACAAGCTGTCTATGGCATTGCTTCTTCATGGAGTTTTCGCTCGTCGGTTGATGGTATTCTTTACGAAGGTGCTGACAAAAATCAGGAAAGAGGCTACTTGATTGCGCAAAGTATGGGTTGGAAGCCCGTCAAAATTCCTTTGCAAATGGACCTCTATATTGCTTGTTTCTCGACAGACAGTTATCAGGTTCGGCTTAGTTCGTATGAGAAGAACTTACTTTATGCTTATTATATGCCTACCTTCTATGGAAAAGGTGTGCGTTTGGCGGCTACTTTGAACTGGAATATATGTAAATTTGCAAAGCTTTCAGCCAAGTTAGGACACACGCAGTATCGTGATCGTGAGACGATTGGAAGCGGAACAGAAGAGATCGAGGGTAATAGAAAAAGCGATTTATCTTTGATGGTGCGTTTTAAATTATAAATGAAATCGTTATCTTTGTTGTAACGACAAAATGAAAAAAGAAAATGAGTACGATTCTTTTTGACAAAATAGTTTATGGCCCTATCCATAGCCGTCGGTTAGGAGTCTCTTTAGGAGTCAATTTATTCCCGAAAGATGGAAAGTTATGTACATTCAACTGCATCTATTGCGAGTGTGGTTTGAACGAAGATCACCGAACACGCACACCAATGCCAAGACGGGCGGAGGTAAAAGAGCAATTGATAGAGAAGTTGGATTCCATGCGTATGGAAGGTTTGGTACCTGATGTAATTACATTTGCAGGAAATGGCGAACCGACACTGCATCCAGACTTTGCAGGCATCATAGAAGATACGATAGCCATCCGAAATGTTCACTGTCCTTCTGCCAAAATAGCCGTGCTTTCCAACTCGACGATGCTCGACAAGGAAGAGGTATTCGAAGCTTTATGCAAAATTGAAGACAACATTATGAAATTGGACTCTGTATTGGATAGTAGAATCGTTCAGATAAACGATCCGAACAGTCAAGGTTTCTGTTTCGAAAAATTGTTGCATAATCTTTGTCGCTTTCAGGGTAATTTGATTGTTCAGACGATGTTCTTGCGTGGAGAAAGGGATGGCGTGAAGGTAGACAATACAACAGAAGAAGAGATTGTGGGATGGTTGGATGCCCTCAAGCAGATAAAGCCGAAGAAAGTGATGATCTATACGGTCGATCGTGAAACGCCGGTGAAGACACTCTACAAGGTTTCCAAACCTGATTTGGATGCGATAGCAGAACGGGCTCGGCAACAAGGTTTTGAAGTTTCAGTATCCTATTGACATACGAAACGGCCTATTTCTTTCGTTCTAATAGAAAAATTTTAAAGAAAACAACTAATATGGCAATGAAAAAGGATAGAATACTTTGGGCT
>CAVJQR010000147.1:0-1635 GCA_963651605.1 Agathobaculum sp. | reverse complement strand
GATGATGAGATTGATTTGTTGAAGCCTCACATTTTGTTTCTGAAAGAGAAAGGATACGAAGTCGTTCCGGTGATCAGTGGACAAGATGCCATCGATTGTTGTAGAGAAGAAACCTTTGAAATTATATTCTTGGACGAGAATATGCCGGGTCTTACCGGATTGGAAACATTGTCGCAGATCAAGGAAATTGCACCCAATGTGCCGGTTGTTATGGTTACGAAAAGCGAAGAAGAGAGCATTATGAACCAAGCAATCGGGAATAAGATTGCAGACTATTTGATAAAGCCGGTCAATCCTAACCAGTTGTTGCTTTCGATAAAGAAAAATGTTCACAAGAATGTGATCATTTCGCAGACAACAACACAAACCTATCAACAGGAATTCGCCAAGATTGGCATGCAGATCAACGACTCGTTGACGGTTCAAGATTGGATGGAAGTCTACAAGAAATTGATATATTGGGAGTTGGAATTGGAAAGTAGTCAAACGCAAATGATGGATATGTTGCTGATGCAGAAGCAAGAGGCCAATCTTTCGTTTGCCAAGTTCGTCAAGAAAAACTATGAAATGTGGGTGAATAGTCCAAACGATCCCCGTCGTCCGCTGATGAGCCCCGATCTGTTCAAGAAACGGATCTTTCCGATGCTGGACGAAGGAGAGAAAGTGTTTTTCATATTGATTGATAATTTCAGAGTTGATCAGTGGCGCGTTGTAAAAGATTTGTTGTCGGAATTTTATACCTTCGACGAGGATATGTATTGTAGCATATTGCCAACAGCAACACAATATGCGAGAAATGCTATTTTTTCAGGGTTGATGCCTTTGCAAATAGAAAAGATGTTCCCTGAATTATGGGTAGATGAGGAGAGTGAAGAGGGGAAGAATTTGAATGAAGCACCGCTCATTCAGACGCAAATCGATCGTTTTCGTAAAAAATATTCCTTCTCATACAACAAAGTACACGATTCTCAATATGGAGAAAAACTATTGGGAATGATCCCATCGTTGTTGAAAAATCAGTTGAACGTCATCATCCTTAACTTTGTGGACATGTTGTCGCACGCCCGAACGGAAAGCAAAATGATACGGGAATTGGCACAAAGCGAAGCGGCTTACCGCAGTTTGACGCGTTCATGGTTTCAGCATTCCACCACATTGGAGCTTTTCCGACAGATAGCAAAGACAGGTTGTAAAGTAATAGTGACAACAGACCACGGCACAATTCGGGTAGATACACCCGTAAAAGTGGTAGGAGACAAGAATACTAACACCAATCTTCGTTATAAATTAGGAAAGAATCTGACATATAATCCGAAAGAGGTATTCGAAATACGAGAACCGGCCAAGATTGGTTTGCCCTCTCCGAACCTAAGCACCAAGTATATATTTGCTTCGGGCCAAAATTTCTTTGCTTATCCGAACAATTACAATTATTATGTTTCTTACTATCGGAATACATTTCAGCACGGTGGAATATCAATGGAGGAGATGTTGATTCCATTCATTACACTGATACCAAAAAAATAAACCAAAAACAATTTTAAGAAGCTTCCCTATATCGGAAAAAAAGGTGCCGAGCTTTTCCCAAAAAGCTCCCGAACATTTTTGAAAAAGCTCGGGAGCTTTTTTTTGTAT
>CAVJQR010000146.1:0-7315 GCA_963651605.1 Agathobaculum sp. | reverse complement strand
ACTGCAGTTTTCCCCCGAATGAACTGCAGTTTACTCCCGAGAAAACTTTTTGAAACTCGGGTGTTGTTTTGCCGGGAGTCGGCACCTGCCATGAAAAAAGAAAGGAACAAGACAGCAGGGGATGCTTGTCATGTTCCTTGTTTTTCGCATTTTAAACTAATTGTAACCTAAACCCATCAAGCATTCACATGCTTTATATTTGCCAAACCAACCGATTTACCCTATTAAAGTTTTATTTCCATATACAAGTTACATCGGCTATAAGCGGGATGATCTTGTACGACCGGGTGAAAACCCAGCTTATGATACAACTTCACGGAGGCCACGAGTTTTGTGTTGGCCTCCAAGAAGAGGTTTTGTATACCCTTGTTTCGGGCATAATCAATCAAAAAAGAACCTAACTGAAAGCCGATTCCCTTGCCTTGTGCAGCAGGGGAGACGGCCATCTTTGCCAGTTCGTGGCGTCCGCTCTCGGGATGATTGACCAAGGCACAGCAGCCGACGACTGTCTCACCGTCCAAGGCGAAGAAGATCTCTCCGCCCTTGTCGATGATCTCTCCCTCGGGGTTGCCCAAAAGCTTGAAGTCGCAAGCCTCCAGACGGAAGTACCGCTCGATCCATTCCTTGTTGAGCCGGATAAAACTATCGCGGTACTTCGGATCCCATGTCAGGATGTTGATCGGATGATTCATCGATCGTTAGATTTTAGCCAATGCCTGATCCAAGTCGGCGATCAAGTCATCGATATGTTCCGTACCGATAGAGAGGCGGATAGTGCCCGGAGTGATATCCTGCTCTTTCAGCTCTTGCTCGTTCAATTGTGAGTGAGTCGTACTTGCAGGGTGGATCACCAACGATTTTACATCGGCAACGTTTGCCAACAAGGAGAAGATCTCCAAGCTATCGATGAAGCGGAAGGCTTCTTCCTGACCGCCCTTGATTTCGAAAGTGAAGATGGGGCCTGCTCCGTTCGGGAAGTAGCGTTGATACAAATCGTGGTTAGGATGCTCCGGCAGTGACGGGTGGTTTACGCGGTTTACCTTCGGATGGTTCTTCAGGTAATCAACTACCTTCAATGCATTTTCCACGTGTCTTTCTACGCGAAGTGACAAAGTCTCCAAACCTTGCAACAGAATGAATGCGTTGAACGGGCTGATGGTTGCACCCATGTCACGCAACAGGATGGCACGAATACGCGTTACATAAGCAGCAGGACCGGCCGCATCGATGAAGCGAACACCGTGGTAGCTTGGATCCGGCTCTGTCAGTTGAGGGAATTTGCCGGAAGCTTTCCAATCGAATTTGCCTGAGTCGACGATCACACCACCCAAAGATGAACCGTGGCCGCCGATGAACTTCGTGGCAGAATGAACTACGATATCCGCACCGTGTTCGATAGGACGGATCAGGTACGGCGTACCGAATGTGTTGTCGATGATCAACGGAATCTTATGACTGTGGGCGATAGCTGCAACAGCTTCGATATCGATGATGTTGGAGTTCGGGTTGCCCAATGTCTCGATGAAGATGGCTTTCGTATTCTCCTGAACAGCTTTCTCGAAATTGGAGAGATCTGACGGATCAACGAACGTAGTGGTTACACCATAGGTCGGCAATGTGTGGGCCAACAGATTGTAGCTTCCTCCATAAATTGTCTTGGCTGCTACGATATGGTCGCCTTCGCGGGTGATGTTTTGGAAAGCATATGTGATAGCTGCTGCGCCTGAAGCGACTGCCAAGCCGGCTACACCACCTTCCAAAGCGGCCACGCGCTGTTCGAAAACACCCTGAGTGGAGTTGGTCAGACGACCGTAAATGTTACCGGCATCCTGCAAGCCGAAGCGGGCAGCCGCATGAGCGGAATTGTGAAAGACGTATGATGTCGTCTGATAAATAGGTACTGCACGTGCATCTGTTGCCGGATCTGCTTGTTCTTGTCCTACGTGTAACTGTAATGTCTCGAAATGTAAATTCTTTGTTGCCATAATGTTTATTTTTTTCTTGTTTATATTATCAATTTGTTTAACTTGAAACCTTGATTGGTTTCCTTTTTGTTTCTGTTGCAAAGATAAGGGGGTGAAGATATATATTCCAAATATTTTTTGAAATTCGGATAATATCCCTAAATTTGCGGTGTCGAACAGAATGGATAATCTGTTTTGGCTTTAAATCGAACCTTCGGGTAGAATATTTTTCTATGAGCACTACTTCTGACAAATTAGACAACATCGATTTGCAGATTCTCCGCACCTTGCAGGAGAATGCACGTCTGACAACGAAAGAACTGGCTGCCACTGTGAGCCTCTCTTCGACAC
This sequence comes from Agathobaculum sp., assembly GCA_963651605.1. Lineage (GTDB taxonomy): Bacteria > Bacteroidota > Bacteroidia > Bacteroidales > Tannerellaceae > Parabacteroides. The sequence continues at coordinate 5,000 of CAVJQR010000146.1, read as the reverse complement.
CGGTTTTCGAGCGGTTGCGCCGCCTTGAGAATAATGGTTACATTAAAAAGTATATTGCTGTGCTGGATGCCGAGAAGCTTAACCAGGGCTTTGTGGTTTTCTGCAATGTGAAACTGCGCCGGATGAACCGCGATATTGCGTCCGACTTCGTTCGGATGATCAAAGAGATCCCACAGGTGACGGAATGTTACAACATCTCCGGCAGTTTTGACTACCTACTTAAGATCCATGCTCCGAACATGAAATATTATCAGGAGTTTATCTTGAACAAATTGGGCACGATCGACAGCTTGGGTTCTCTCGAGAGTACGTTCGTAATGGACGAGGTCAAACACGATTATGGCATACATATATAATAGATAGTGGGCAACGGGGGATCATCTGCCGCCCGCCAGAAGGGCAAGCAGTAGCGGAAGAAACTCTTTCAATTCGTGTTCGAGTAGCTGAGTGGCCTTGTCGCGGTAGCGTTCGACGGTGCGGGTCGAGACATGCAGTGCCGAGGCAACCTCCTCGAGCGAGTGACCTTCCAGCCGGTTCATCTCGAAGGCGATGCGGTATTCCATCGGGAGTTTTTGAAGTGCTGCCTGAAGCATGGCTGTCAGCTCGGCCAATGAGTAGATCTCTTCCGGCTTCTCTGCATATAAAGGTACCTGCTCTGTCATTTTCTGTTCGTAGGCCGTTTGGCAAGCTTGCCGCTTCAGATGGTTCAAACAATGGTTCTTGACACAGGTAATCAGGTAGCTGCGGGCCGAACCGGTGAGGTCGATGCTTTTCCTCTTTTCCCATAGTTGGAAGAAAACCTCTTGAACGATATCCTCGCGTGTGTCGAAGTCGTCGATAAACCGCTTGGCGTAGAGGCATAACGGAGCATAGCAGCATTCGAACAATTGCTGGAAAGCTTGTCGGTTTTCTCGGAGCGAGATGTCCAAAAGTAAGGAGTCGATATCTACAGCTTGAAACGTATCCATAGTTTTAATGGTGTTATCCACTTCCATAGTTTACACAAAAGTAGTAAAACTTTTCGGTCTTTTCACTGTTTTTTGCAGATCTCTTTTTCTGACATTGGAATACTCTTTTTTATTTGTATATTTGCCTTTCATTAATCAAAAGCAAGATAGCGTGAACCATTCGATTCATTTTGTGTCATTAGGCCCGGGCGAGCCCGAGCTGATTACCGTCAAAGGTCTTCGTTTGTTGCAACAAGCAGACGTGATCTATTGCCCCGCCACACCGGTGGCTGAGGGAAAAGTCAACTCGCGTGCGGCCGAAATCGTCAAAGTGTTGGGCATCGATCCTTCCAAAATCACTCTTTTCTACCTCCCGATGAGCCGCGACCGGGCGGCTGCGCTGCAGAGCTACGACCAACTGTTTGCCGACGTCTGTCGCGACTATAGCCAAGAGCGTAACGTGGTGGTGGTGGCCGAAGGCGATGCGGGTTTCTATTCTTCGATACAATATGTATATGATAAGTTGGCAGAGAGCGGAGTGGCGGTCGAGCGTACGGCAGGAATCCCCGCATTTATCGCCGCCGGTGCGTTGGCAGGGATGCACATTGTCAAGCAAGAGGAGCGACTGATGGTGGTGCCGGGCTTGATCTCGGCTGATGAACTGGCCGAGAAACTGGCCGATGGCTATGTGGTTGTCATCATGAAGCTCTGCGCCTGTCAAGCCGCAGTGCAGACTTGCATGCAACAACATCCGTCGTTTGCTTACCACTATTTCGAGAATGTAGGGACGGCGCGCGAATATTATTCGACTGACACGGCGGTGTTGCAGCAGAAAAAATTCCCCTATTTCTCGCTGATGATCATACATCCGTGACGCATCATGGACTGGCATCGGTCACGGAACGGAATATTTTTGCTTTTTGAATCGCCTATGGCTATTGGCAGATAGCGATAGAAAACCTATCTTTGTGCCATTGAATTTATAACACCATGAACAACAACTTGAAACCATCCACCGAACGAGTGTTCGCCATTGATGCATTGCGCGGCTTTGCCGTCATGGGCATTGTCCTGCTTCATAATGTCGAACATTTCAACTTTTACTCATTTCCGGAAACGACATCGGCTTTTTTAGGCAGTCTTGACAAACATTTGTGGGATATGCTCTTCTTCCTTTTTTCGGGAAAGGCCTATGCTATCTTTGCATTGCTCTTCGGCTTTACCTTCTATCTGCAGAACCATCATTGCGAGGCGCGGGGGGAGAGCTTCCGCAACCGCTACATTTGGCGGCTTTTTCTGCTGTTGCTTTTTGGATTTTTCAATGCACTCTTTTTCCCGGGCGAGATATTGGTTCTCTACGCATTGATCGGTTTTGTGCTGATCCCTGTGCGGAATTTGTCGGACCGTTGCGTGGCATGGATCGCATTGCTCCTGATGTTGCAACCCTTGGAATGGGGCAAAGCTGTCTATGCCTTATTGGTTCCTGAAGCCAATCCGCAGCAGATGCTCTTTTCGTTGGGCGATGTCTATCCGCAATTGCACGGCACTTCGCTGTGGGAGATGTTCAAGGTCAATTTCGTGACGGGGCAGTTGGCCAGTTTGAATTGGGCATGGTGTTACGGAAGAGTCTTCCAAACGGCCTCGCTCTTCATGATCGGCATGCTGCTGGGCCGCAAGGGTTTGTTCCGAATGAGCAACGAATCGAAGACGCGGGTCTATGGCTTTTGGCAAAAGGTGCTTTGTCTCTCTTTGCCCGCTGCCGTCGTGTTGTATTATTTGAAAGATTTCATTTACTCACAGATCGAGAATCCTTTTCTGCTCTCTTCGATGCGGACGGTATGGAACTCGTGGTATAACTTGGCATTTATGCTCGCCATCGTCAGCAGTTTCTTGTTGCTTTACTGGACAAACAACGGAAAGGTGCAACGTTTGCTGGTGCCTTATGGCAAAATGAGCTTGACGGATTACATAACGCAGTCGGTCATCGGCAGTTTCCTCTACTTCGGTTATGGTCTGGCTCTGCATAAAGTGTGCGGAACGACCTATAGTTTGCTGATCGGCATTGCCTTTTTCCTTTTGCAACTTGGCTTTGCCTATGTGTGGTTTCAGCACTTCAAGCGTGGACCGTTGGAGACTATTTGGCACAAACTCACCTGGATAAACAAAAAATGAAAAACAACTAAACAGAATAATGATATGGACACTATGAAAATTTGGTTAGCTTCGGCGCTCCCATTGTGGGCACTGAGCAGTTGCGGGCAGGCGCCGCAACAGGAAACATTGCAGCAACAGCCCAACATTATCTTTATCTTGTGTGACGACATGGGGTATGGCGACTTGGCATGCTACGGCCAACCCTACATTGAGACCCCACATATCGACCAAATGGCTCGAGAAGGGATGCGTTTCACGCAGGCTTATTGCGGAAGCCCGGTCAGCGCTCCGTCGCGGGCTTCGTTGATGACGGGCCAACATTCCGGCCATTGCAAAGTACGTGGAAACAAAGAGTACTGGAGTGGCGAGGTGATGTATGGCAACAACAAGGAGTATGCCGTCACCGGTCAGATGCCTTACGATACGGCGCACGTCATTTTGCCCGAAATCATGAAGGCCAACGGTTATACGACGGGCATGTTCGGCAAGTGGGCCGGCGGCTATGAAGGATCGGAGTCTACACCCGACAAGCGGGGCATCGACGAGTATTACGGCTATATCTGCCAATTTCAGGCACATCTCTACTTCCCCAATTTCATGAACCGCTACAGTAAACGGGCGGGAGACACGGCCGTCGTGCGCATTCCTCTCGAAGAAAATATCGCCTATCCGATGTATGGCGACGATTACCGGAAGCGTGTGCAATATTCGGCGGATCTGATCCACCACGAGGCCCTCGACTGGATCGAACAGCAAGACGGAAAACAACCGTTTTGTGGCTTCTTTACCTATACCTTACCCCATGCCGAACTGGTGCAGCCCGAAGATTCGATCGTGAAACACTACATGGCAAAATTTAAAGAAGACAAGGAATATCCCGGACAGGAGGGTTCGCGCTACAATGCCGTGATGCATACCCATGCGCAATTTGCGGCAATGATTACCCGTTTGGACTGTTATGTGGGTGAGATCATGGAGGCTTTGGACCGAAAAGGTTTGAGCGAAAATACCTTGTTGGTGTTTACGAGCGACAATGGCCCGCACGAAGAGGGGGGAGCCGACCCGGAATTCTTTGGCCGAGACGGAAAGTTGCGCGGATTGAAACGGCAGTGTTATGAAGGAGGTATCCGCGTGCCGTTCATTGTCCGCTGGCCGGGAAAGGTCAAGGCGGGCAGTGTCAGCGACCATCAACTGGTCTTCTATGACGTGATGCCTACGTTCTGCGATTTGTTGGGTATCACAGATGTAAAAGCCGCTTATCAGAACCAACGGCTGGCATCCGATCCGTTTGACGGAATCTCTTTCTTGCCGGAGCTGTTGGGACAAGGCGAACAGCCGAAGCATGACTTCCTCTATTGGGAATTTCACGAGACGGATCAGATCGGGGTGCGGATGGGCGACTGGAAACTGGTTGTCAAACAGGGAGTGCCATCGCTGTATAACCTGGCGACAGACCTCCATGAAGACCATGACATTGCTGCCGATCATCCTGATATCGTGGCTCAAATGAAAGCCATCATCGCCGACCAGCACACGGAAAGTCCTGATTTTGTCGTGACGCTTCCCGACGGAACAGATGGAAAACAATGAGTGAAATTCTGTGTTTCCCCACCTTTGAAAACGGGCTCGGATGCGTTGTTTGAAAAGGGTGGGGAGAAGCGAAAAAAAGTTCGGCACCTTTTTGAAAAATCATCGGCACCTTTTTGAAAAAAGCTCGGGAGCTTTTTTTGAAATGTTCGGCATGAATTTTTGGAGAGAAGGAGAGGGTTGCAAAAAATGGCGGAAAGGATCGTAAAACAAAAAGGTCTCGGAAGATATTCTTTCTTTCGAGACCTTTTGGCAGTGTTGCGGAGGCCTGATTCGAACAGACGACCTTTGGGTTATGAGCCCAACGAGCTA
>CAVJQR010000145.1:0-7326 GCA_963651605.1 Agathobaculum sp. | reverse complement strand
GTTATAGGCGGCTTTGAAACGGGCAAAGAAAAGAATATAATGTTTTTTCGGATATTTTATAGCAAAATGCTAAGAAAAATCCCTATTTTTACGGAATGAATCCGAAAAGGGCTTTATCGGTATGAAAGAGTCCGCTCGGAGGATCGAGAAAGGAAAGAAAGAAAAAAATATATAAATGATTAACAAATGGAATTATCAACCTCCTACACCCGAAGAAAAACAGCTGAGCGAAGAGCTGGCAGCCGAACTGAAACTTAGTCCGGTGATCAGTTTGCTTCTCATCAGGCGTGGACTGAAAACGACTGAGGAGGTGAAAAAATTCTTCAAGCCCAGCTTGGATGATTTGGAAGATCCTTTCCTCATGCCGGACATGGACAAGGCTGTCGAGCGCTTGAACCGTGCCCTCGGAGAAAAGGAGAGAATATTGATTTATGGCGATTACGATGTGGACGGAACAACGGCGGTGTCGTTGGTCTACAAATACTTGCGCGCCTATACGTCGAACCTCGATTTCTATATCCCCGACCGCTATGACGAGGGGTATGGCATCTCGTTCAAGGGGATCGATTATGCGGCCGAACAGGGCGTGTCGCTTGTTATTTCGCTCGATTGTGGCATCAAGGCTGTCGACAAAATCGAGTATGCCAAACAAAAAGGTATCGATTTTATTATTTGCGACCACCATATGCCCGATGAGGTGCTGCCCGATGCGGTGGCTGTATTGGATGCCAAACGAGAAGATTCACGCTATCCCTACGAACATTTGTCGGGGTGTGGTGTGGGGTTCAAGTTCATGCAGGCGTTTGCCATCAACAATAAATTCCCCTTCTCCGAGCTGGAAAAACTGCTGGAGTTGACGGCGGTCAGCATTGCCTCGGACATTGTTCCGATCACGGGTGAGAACCGCATCTTGGCCTACTACGGACTGAAGCAGATCAACAGCAATCCGAGTCTCGGATTGAAGGGCATCATCGATGTCTGTGGTTTGAGCGGCAAGGAGATTACGATCAGCGATATTGTTTTTAAGATCGGTCCGCGCATCAATGCTTCGGGACGAATGATGAACGGCCGCGAAGCCGTTGAGCTGTTGCTCGCCAAAGACAGTACGGTGGTCAAGCAGAAGAGCGAAAGCATTAACCAATATAATGAAGAACGTCGCGAGCTGGACAAGAAAATTACGGATGAAGCCAATGCAATCATCCATAGTTATGAAAATCAGGAGGATAGAAAAACAATCATCGTCTACAATCCTGAATGGCACAAAGGAGTGATTGGGATCGTTGCATCGCGACTGACCGAGAAATATTACCGTCCGGCGGTGGTCTTGACCAAGTCGTCTGAGCTGATTACCGGCTCGGCCCGCTCGGTAGCGAACTTTGATATTTACAAGGCCGTCGAGGGGTGCCGCGATTTGTTGGAAAACTTCGGCGGGCATACCTATGCGGCAGGATTGTCGCTGAAGGAGGAGAACCTCGAGGCTTTCAAGGAGCGGTTTGAACAGCAGGCCGCACAGGAGATTGTGCCGGAGCAGATGATTCCGCAGATTGATATCGATGCCATACTGGATTTGAAGGAGATCAATGCCAAGTTCATGAGCGACTTGAAGAAAATGAGCCCGTTCGGCCCTGACAATCAGAAGCCGATCTTCTGTACTTATCAAGTGCAGGACTATGGAACAAGCAAGCTGGTGGGGCGCGACTTGGAGCATATCAAGCTCGAGATCATCGACAGCAAGTCTGCTTCGTTGCCGATCCATGGCATCGCTTTCGGCATGAGCCGCTTCAATCCTCATATCAAGGAGATGAAGCCGTTCGATATTTGCTACTCGATCGAGGAGAATACCTATAACGGGAACACGACCTTGCAATTGATGATCAAGGACATACGAACCGATTCATAAGCGGAGCAACATGGATATCTATCACCAAATACTGCAACAATATTGGGGGTACACCTCTTTCCGTCCGCTGCAATTGGACATTATACGGTCGGTGTGTGCGGGAAGAGACACCTTGGGATTGATGCCGACCGGCGGTGGTAAGTCCATTACTTTCCAAGTTCCGGCCCTTTCTATGCCGGGGATCTGCGTGGTTGTCACTCCGCTGATTGCCTTGATGAAGGACCAGGTGGACAACCTTCGGCGGTTGCGGATCAAAGCCGTGGCCATTCATTCGGGAATGAGCCGGGAAGAGATCATCATCCAGCTGGAGAACTGCATCTTTGGCGGCTACAAATTCTTGTATGTCTCGCCCGAACGCTTGGGAACTGACCTGTTTCAGGCCAAACTCCGCGCCATGCAGGTGAATTTGTTGGTGATCGACGAGAGCCATTGTATCTCGCAATGGGGATATGATTTCCGTCCTTCGTACATGCAGATAGCAGATGTGCGCGACCTCTTGCCGGGTGTGCCTGTATTGGCTCTGACGGCTACGGCAACTCCCGCGGTGGTGGACGACATTCAAGAGCGCCTTCATTTCAAATCGCGGAATGTTTTTCAGAAAAGTTTCGCAAGGCCCAACCTTTCCTACGTGGTGCGGATGACAGACGACCGGATGAAGAGCCTGGTTCATATCCTGAACCGTGTGCCGGGTACGGCAATCGTGTATGTCCGTAACCGCAAACGGACGAAGGAAGTGGCCGACTTTTTGCGGGGAGAGGGCTTTGCGGCTGAATATTTTCATGCAGGATTGAGCTCGGAAGAGAAGATCGCCCGGCAAAACCGCTGGAAGAACAACGAGACAAGAGTCATCGTCTCGACCAATGCCTTCGGTATGGGTATCGACAAGCCGGACGTTCGGCTGGTGATTCACCTGAGCATGCCCAGTTCGTTGGAGGAGTATTATCAGGAAGCAGGCCGCGCCGGTCGCGACGAGCGGAAAGCCTATGCCGTGGCACTCTGCACCCCAACGGATATACCTCAGTTAAAACGGCGCATCAGTGAGGAGTTTCCCGACAAGAAGTTTGTATATAAAGTATACGATACGCTTTGTAACTATTTTCAGATCGCGATTGGCGACGGCGTAGATACGGCCCACGATTTCAAACTGAACGAGTTTTGTGCGATATATAAGTTTCCTATGATTCAAACCCACCACGCCTTGGGATTGCTGGAGCTGGCAGGATATATAGAATATGTAGAGGAAACCGACAATGCGGCACGAGTCATGTTCGTCTGCTCGCGCGAAGAGCTCTATCATTGTCTCGATTCCCCTCGGGCGGATGCCATTGTGACGGTATTGTTGCGCTCATATACGGGGCTGTTTGTCGACTATGCTTTTATCGACGAACAGATGATTGCACAACGGGCACAGTGTACCCCCGACCAAGTCTACCACACCTTGGTCTACTTGTCCAAGTGCGGAATTGTCAGTTACGTTCCACGCAAGCGGACGCCGATGATTTTCTTCCGGCAGTCGCGCGAGGAGCTTGCTTATCTCACTATCCCATTTGCGGCTTACGAAGAACGAAAAGCGAGAAACGAAGCGCGCATCAACAAGGTGATTGAATATCTGCAGACGACGACCGTCTGCCGAACACGTATGTTGTTGCGCTACTTTGGCGAGGAGGCAGCCCACGATTGTGGCGTGTGTGATACCTGTCTCTCTCGGCATGAGACGGGACTGCAACGCTACGCATTCAGCAATATTCGCCAGGAACTACTCACCCGTGTAAAGGAACAAGCGCAATCCGTCTCGGATTTGGTGGAGGTATTGCCCCACTATGCAGCAACAGACGTGATGCAAGTCGTCCGTTTTTTGGCCGATCATGACGAGCGGTTTGCATTAAAGGACAATCGATTCTATTTTAGGCCCGAGATCGTATTGGAACATAAAGAATAAATGGCTATCTTTACCTCGTTTTCAACGTATAGCAATATGAAACCGCAATTCGTTATCGGTGCAACCAATTCCGGCAGTGGAAAGACAACTTTTACCATGGGACTCCTTCGCGTGTTGAAGCGTCGTGGCATGGAAGTGCAACCTTTCAAGTGTGGTCCGGATTATATTGACACGCAATTTCATACATTGGCCTCGGGCCATACCTCCGTCAATCTGGACACTTGGATGGCTTCGCCCGAACATATGCAGGAGGTGTACCGTCGTTACGGAGCGGAAGCCGATGTCTGTGTGACGGAGGGCGTCATGGGACTGTTCGATGGCTCCGACCGGATGAAAGGGAGTACGGCAGAAATAGCCATGCTCATCGGGGCCCCTGTTATTTTGGTGGTGAATGCCCGTTCGATGGCCTACTCCGTTGCTCCGTTACTTTACGGCTTCAAGAATTTTCATCCGCAGCTCCCCGTCAAAGGGGTGGTCTTTAACCAAGTATCTTCACCGAGCCATTATCAGTTTCTCAAGGAAGCGTGCCAAGATGTTGGGGTCGCTTGTTTGGGGTATATGCCCAAAAACGAGCAGATCCAAGTGCCATCGCGCCATCTTGGATTGACACTTATGGTGAAACAACGGATGGAAGCGTTGATAGACAAGGTGGCGGACATGATCGAACAATACGTAGAGGTGGACCGTCTGTTGGAGATTTGCACCACGCCGTTCACTGCTCCGCAAACAATACTCACCTCATCGTCGCCCTCTTCTCCGATGAAGATCGCCGTGGCTTCGGATGCTTCGTTCAATTTTGTCTACCGTGAGAATATTGACCGACTGAAGGAATTGGGCGAAGTGACCTGTTTCAGTCCGTTGACAGACCAACATCTGCCGGCAGCGGATCTGGTCTATTTGCCGGGAGGATATCCCGAACTTTTCGCCTATCAACTGCAACGGCGGAAGAAACTCATGGCCGAGCTGAAAGAATATGCCGAGGAGGGGGGAAAGGTATTGGCGGAATGTGGCGGAATGATGTATTTGACGCAATCCATTCTGACCGGCCGCGGAAAGGAATATGCCATGTGTGGTGTGCTCCCTTTCCGAAGCACACTGGCCAAGGCCCGCTTGCATTTGGGTTACCGCCGGATGGAATTGGGCGGAATCGAGTGGAAAGGCCACGAGTTTCACTACTCCGAATTGGAGAACCCGGCCGCTTTGCCCTCTATCGCAGCCCTCTATCGCGCCAAAGGGGGAGCCGTTGATACTCCCGTCTATCGCTATAAGAATGTAATTGCCGGCTATACGCATTGGTATTGGGGAGAAAATAACGTCATGGACCTTTGGAAAAAATAATGGCACGGGTATATACAAAAACAGGAGACAAGGGGATGACTTCCATCCATGGTGGAGAGCGTGTCCCGAAAGATGACATTCGCATCGAGGCGAATGGGTGCATTGACGAGCTGAATGCGCAGATCGGGGTGATCCGCAGCTTGGCAGAAGGCGACGAGGAGTGGCAACAAAAACTATTCGAGATACAACGCGCACTGATGGTAGTGATGAGCCATGTGGCAACAACTTCCGCCATCCGCTCGCAAAATCCCAACCCGCTGCCAGAAGAGATGGACATCTATTGCGAGCAATGGATGGACAAGATGGCCGAACAATTGCGGGATAATGGCTATTTCCTCTTGCCGGGCGGCACAATGTTGGCGGCACAACTGCATTTGGCCCGTACGGTTGCCCGCCGGGCGGAGCGTAGGTTGTGGACCTTACACCGCAACGATCCGTTGCCCGAAGCCATCTTACGGTTTGTCAACCGGTTGTCAGATCTCTTTTTCGTGATGGCCCGCTACGAACTGCAACGGCAAAATTGGCCCGAAGAGAAATGGCACGCATTTGCCTATAAGCGGAAGAAGCGGTAAACCCATCGGAAGGACGCTAAAAATCATGCCGGGCTTTTTCGAAAAAGGTGCCCATGATTTTTGAAAATCATGCCGATGTTTTTTCAAAAAGATGCCGAGCTTTTTTTTGCATCTCCCCACCTTTTCAAACAGAGGCTGCGCAGCGGCTGAAAATCGTGTGGAGAAGCGGACGGAACAGTTTCGGACCATCCCCCTGAAACAACACATACGGTGGGCTTCCCGACGGCTTGTATATTCGAAGAATTTGTTATACCTTTGTTTGGTAGGAGGGCATCGGTCTGAAAACGGCTTTGCAGTGAGGCGTTTTCCCTTGAATGGACCGGTGGCTTTCATTCTCAATAAAGTCAAAAAAACGGCAGTAGGGTAGCTGAAAAAGTGACCGTCTGCCAACAGAAAGAAGAAGAAATATGGAACAAGGACGAATTATCGTAGCCGGAATTGGTCCGGGCTCACAACAAGATATTACGCCGGCCGTGTTGCAGGCCATTCATGATTCGGATGTAATCATCGGATACAATTACTATTTTAAATTTATCCAACCCAACCTACGGCCGGAGACACGTTGCGTGGATACGGGTATGAAACGCGAACGTGATCGTGCCAAGCAGGCTTTCGACATTGCGGAAACGGGCGAAAAGGTGTGCATTATCAGCTCGGGCGATGCCGGCATCTATGGTATGGCTTCCCTGATTTATGAGATGAAGCGAGAACGCAACAGTACGGTTTCCATTGAGGTATTGCCGGGTATTTCGGCTTTTCAGAAGGCGGCTTCGCTGTTGGGGGCGCCGATGGGACACGATTTTTGTGTGATTTCGATGTCTGATCTGCTCACACCATGGGCACGAATCGAGAAACGGATCATCGCTGCAGCGGAAGCAGACTTCGTGACGGCGGTCTATAATCCGAAGAGTGAGGGGCGCTATTGGGAACTCTATCGTTTGAAAGAGCTCTTCTTGCAAAGCCGTTCACCCGAGACTCCCGTCGGTTATGTCCGTCAGGCGGGGCGTGACGAACAGCAGATTTGTCAGACAACGTTGGGAGCATTTGACCCGGAAGAGGTGGATATGTTTACGGTGATCATCATCGGTAACTCACAATCCTATCTATATGACAACCATTTGATTACACCTCGTGGCTATTACAACCAAACGAAAAACGACGAGGTGGGGATCGGACAGCAGATCATGATCGAAAGTTTCCGAACCATTGCCAAAGAGCTGAAACATCCGGACATACCGTTGGATCGGAAATGGGCGTTGTTGCATGCGATTCATACGACGGCCGACTTCGAGATGGAGGATTTGTTGCATGTGGATGACCATGCTGTCGAAAAACTGTTCGGACTTTTCCATGAGAAGAAACTCAATACGATCATAACGGACGTGACAATGGCGGCATCCGGTATCCGCAAGGGAGCATTGCAGCGCCTTGGCGTAGAGGTGAAATGCTACCTTTCCGACGAGCGGGCCGTACAATTGGCCAAAGAGAAAGGCATCACCCGTACACAAGCAGGCATTCGTTTGGCGGTAGAGGAGCATCCTGATGCGCTCTTTGTCTTCGGCAATGCGCCCACAGCC
>CAVJQR010000144.1:0-7401 GCA_963651605.1 Agathobaculum sp. | reverse complement strand
GGATTACTACTATAACGGGCGGAAATTCAACGAGATATGGGGATATGTATCGGATGGATTCTATAGCATTAACGACTTCGAACCGGCACAAGCCAAGACAGGAACGTGGGTATTGAAAGAGGGTGTTGTGAAAATCAACGGCTACACTCCACAACCGGGCGACGAGAAGTTCAAAGATCTGGACGGCAATGGAATCATCAATACGGGTGCTTACACGTTAGAGGACCCGGGAGATATGAAAATCATCGGCAACAGTACCTCCCGTTATCAGTTCGGAGCCAACTTAGGAGCCGGATATAAAGGATGGGATTTGAGCATCATGCTGCAAGGTGTCGGAAAGCGAGATGTAACTTTAGGCGGAACAGCTCTCTATCCTTTCGGCGGAGCAGGATCGGATGGTGTTTTCCAACCACTCTATTATAACCAAACAGATTACTGGAGAGCGAAAAGCTATGACCCGGAGAGCCCCGACTATATGGTAGCTGAGAACCCGAATGCCAAGTTATTCCGCGTCTACGGACAAGAAAGCAATGTCGGATCCAATACTCGAACGAGCACCAAATATTTGCAAAATGGTTCATATATGAGAATCAAGAACGCCACCCTGTCGTACACGTTCCCGAGAAAATGGATCGAAAAGATCCAACTGAATCAGTTGCGGCTCTATCTCAGTGTAGAGAATCTTGCGACATTTACTTCACTACCCAAAGGGTACGACCCGGAAAGCCTTGCATGGTCTTATCCATTCTATCGCACATGGTCCGTCGGAGCCAATGTATCATTCTAAAAAACGAGAAACAATGAAGATCAAAAAAATATTATCAACGGCTTTTGTCATCTTGTCTCTTCTGACTGCTTGCAACGATGACTTTATGGAAAAGTATCCGCTCACCTCTTTGGGAGAGTCGAATGCTTTCCAAACTTACGACAATTTCAAGTCGTACATGTACAATTGCTATGGACTTTTCACCGACTCCCGAATCTATACGAACTTCTCCGGTGGCAGTTATTATTGGGGCGGCCAATGGACAAGCGACTACTATTCAGGGATTATGACTACGCGCGACAACAGTTTCAACCCGTATGCATACGGAAGTCTTAGCGTAACGACCAGCTCCTCGAACTGGAATTTTTCCTATCCACGTACAGTAAACGTCATGTTGGCGCACTTGGATGACGGACAACTGACCGCAGCCGAGAAAGCTCATTGGCGCTCAGTAGGTTATTTCTTCCACGCTTGGTGGTATATGGAACTGATAGCGAAATACGGCGATGTGCCTTGGATCAACCAAGCATTAACCGACGAATCGGAAGAAGCTTACGGGCCACGCACACCCCGTGCCGAGGTAGCCGACTCAATCATTGCACGACTTGAGTATGCCATCGCGAATATTGGCGACACGTCGAAAGATGGAGATAATCCGGTGACGGCCAATGCTATAAAAGCCGCCCTCAGCCGTTTCCTCCTTCGCGAAGGGACATGGGCAAAATACCACGGATTGAACGAGCCATGGCAACAATATCTACAGAAATGTCTGACAATTTCACAAGAATTGATGAATGCCTACCCTACTCTTCACAAAGGAAATGGCTATAATAAATATCCCGGAGCAGGATACGACGAAATAATGACCAGTGAAGACCTCGGAAGTGTGCCGGGAATCATCATGTACAAACAATATCTTGATCCATTATTGCGCCATAGATTCAGTGATTTGGTTCACGTCGAAGCACACCGCGCAGATGCTCCACAAGCTACTGTCGACATGTTTCTCATGAAAAATGGCAAACCGATCGCCAACGCTCAGTCCGGATTCGAAGGAGGTGAGGGCAAAGATTTGTGGGATTACTACGAAAACCGCGACCCTCGTCTCTATATTAATTTCTGTCCGCCGGCTCAAGCTCAAGTGCTTTCTGTATCCAATCCCAATCCGGATAATGAAACGACTTTCAAGAAATGGACGTTTTGGAAAGCAGGCGAGACATTGCAGAATAAAGGAAACTTTACAATCACACCGGAGTATGAAGAAAAATTCCGTCGCTATATTGATATATTGGGCCCGAATGTTCTCTGCGAGAACGGCACGGGCGATGAATCCATCGGCTCAAAACGTCTACCAGGACATAACTGGGGCGGATCAATGGTGCACTCTTCACCTAATATCACGCAATATTCTCAAACCGACAACTACATGAGATGTTGGACAGGCTACTATTTTTGGAAACATTATACGGCATGGGAAATAGGAAGCAATAACTATTATCAGACATCCGACAAGCCTATCTTCACCATCGAAGAGGTATTGCTCAACTACGCAGAAGCGGCGTTCGAATTGGGACAGTTCAATCAAGGTGTGGCCGATATGACGATCAATCTTCTGCGCGACCGCGTAGAAGTATCCCGAATGGTCGTATCTGAAATCAATGCGAACTTCGATCCGGACAGAGATAAAGGAACTGCTTCGTGGACAAGAGGGTATGATAGTAAGACAAACTACGAGGTTGATCCCGTTCTTTGGGAAATCCGCCGCGAACGAATGGTTGAACTTATGGGGCAAGGTTTCAGCTTTTACGACATAAAGCGCTGGCACAAAGCTCCCTATTACACCAATCGCCAACCTTGTGGTGCTTGGATCACCGCTACAAATGTTCCATATGGAACAGGAATCTATACGGGGCAGTTTGTAGATTATAAAGAGATTCAACGAAATGGTTATGCAACAGCTCAAAACAACAACGTAGGATCGGGCTGGATCTATACGAAACATGGCCCGTTATCCGTCGGAAACGGGTGGGAAGACACCTTCTATTTAGAGATGGTTCCGCAAGATCAGATCAATTTGAATCCGAATCTGAAACAGAATCCCGGATACAATGAAAAGTTTGGTCTAAACTAAGAAGATACAATATAAAGGTAATTCTATAAAAAGGTAGGTATCCTATTAAAAAAAGGTACCTGCCTTTTTTCATAGAATGCTTGACCTTCAGAAAAGTTTATCGAATATAAACTGCAGTTTGCTCGGCATGAAACTCGAGTTTTCCCCCGATAGAACTGTAGTTTGGTCCCGAATGAACTGCTGTTGCATGCCGAGATGTTTTCTGTAAATTCAGTTGTTTTTTTAGAAAAGTAAATAGACTTTATATCCCCAACCGAGGAGTATGAGAAGAACGGTCGGCAATATACAAGCTATTTGTTTGTAATTAAACTTCACTTCCGCCAGTTTCACAATCCAATAAGCTTCGACAATCCATAATAAAAGCCCGACTATGCCATAACAAAGGATAGTAGTCAACATCGGTTGAAGTAATTCTCCACAAATAAGAATCAGAACAACACGACTGCCAAACATCACCAAGTTGATAATCATCTCCTTTTTCTGCTGATCTTTAGCATCGAAAATCACACTGAATGGGTTAAAACAGAGAGTAATCCAAATCCAAGGAGCCAAAACAAGCGCATATTGGCCCGAAATCCTCCAACGATCACCCAAGAAAAAGGCAAACAAATTCTCGCCTCCCCCGATCAAAAGCAAATTCATTACCAAGCCCACTCCAAAAGTAATGCCCAACAGTTGCATCATCAGTCGGTGAGTTTGCTCATGTGATGCGGCATGCGATGCTTTCTTGTAAAAGACTTTGCTCATGGCCGCTCCTGCCAACTGGACAGGGAAATAGAGAAGGGAGAGCGTCATGGAGAAATATCCTATATACTCTTTCTCGAAATAAAGGGCCAACAACAAGACCAAAACGCTGGTGGATGCCGCATTCAACAGACTTCCCGGCAGTTGATACATAGGAAAATAGCGGTATCTTATAGCCACAGCACGAATAGCTGCCCAATCATACCCGCGTCGTAATACTTGACGAAGCGGAATGTTGGTTTCACTATATACGACGGCTGCCAACAAACCACAAAAGGCACCTGTAATAAGGCCCGTAAATTGTTTTAACAAGCCAAGCAAGATCCGCATTGAAGCTTGCATCGCATTCCGGGCAACACCTTGAAAGGCAATTACTTTATATTGTTCCTTGCGGTTGGCATAATGGGTGTAGATTTGCAAAAGTCCTAATGAAAGGACAAAGAATGGGAGCAGAAATCTACAAGGGATGTTTGTTATAAAAGCAATATGAAGCCATTCACCTATACCGAGCCCCAAGAAAGAGAGCAAGAAGAAGCCGCATTCTATCAGAAAACAGAGACGGACGACCATCTCTGCATCCCGATCTGACTCAGGACGAACGATTGCCATTTCATATTGACCGGTAGCCACCACAGCGAACATGGTGGCAAAACTCAAAAAGATACCCCAGTCGCCATACGATTCGGCAGAATAGAGGCGAGCAAGAACGAGAGAGGCCACAATCGGTATCAGCTGGGCCACTACCGAACCGGCACTCAATGTCAGAATATGTTTCCCTGCTTCGCCAATTTTCATACCATTAGAGCACTAATCCATCCAATAATCTGACGTACATATCGATAGCTTCTCTGATTTCAAGCAAGCCAATGTATTCATCGGCCGAATGAGAGCGAGCAGAATCACCAGGACCCATCTTGACAGAAGGGAAGTGCATCAACGCCTGATCGCTAAGTGTGGGCGAACCAAACGGCTCTCGACCCATCATGATTGCACGCTGAACAAACGGATGGTTCAAGTCTGTGCGAGAAGAATTCAAGCGGAAACTGCGGGCTTTTACCTCCGATTCGACTGATGATTGAATCTGTTCGAACAATTGTTCGTTGGAGTAATATTCATTCGAGCGGATATCCACAACATATTCACAACGGTCAGGCACCACATTATGCTGAGTTCCCGCATGAATCATCGTCACACTCATCTTGACCGGCCCCAAGAAATCGCTCTTGTCCGGGAATTGATACGAGTTAAACCATTCGATGTCTTTGATCGCTTTATAGATGGCATTGACTCCTTCATTTCGAGCAGCATGGCCCGCTTTGCCTTTTGCCACACAATCCAATACCATCAATCCCTTTTCCGCTACGGCCGGACGCATCCCTGTCGGCTCACCAACGATGGCAAAATCTATCGGTGGTAACAATTTCAATACGCTTTCAATACCATTTTTGCCGGAAACCTCTTCTTCACATGATGCCAAGAAAATCAAATTATAGGGCTGTTCTCGTTGCATAAGTTCGGAATAAGTGGCATATAAAGAGACGACACTTGCACCGGCATCATTGCTACCCAACCCATACAGCCGATCATCTTCTGTCTCTTCCGGAGTAAAGGGATCACGCGTCCATCCACTGGCCGGTTTCACCGTATCGATATGAGAATTGAAAAGAATGGTCGGTTTCTGCGGATCGATCAACCCTTTCGTGATCCAAAGATTATTTCCACTACGGCAAACCTTGTGACCATCATTCTGCCAAGATTGCTCCAAAAAGTCAGCGACCTCCTTCTCGTCTCTACTAATGGAAGGACGTGCAATCATACCTTTCAACAAATCAACTGCTCTATAATACATCGTTTTTATCTCCTTTCCTATTCTTGCAATAAAGAACTGACCACCTCACGATCTTTTATCAACTGATCGCGAAGAGCTTCAATTCCATCAAATTTTATGTTTTCACGCAGCCGGTACATAAAAAACACCGAGATCTCGTCATCGTATATATCTCCGTCAAAGTCCAGAATATGGACCTCAACAGTCTGATTATCGCCATTTTGTAAAGTAGGGCGCTTTCCGATATAGAGCATTCCCTTATATCGTTTTCCTAAAAGAGAAACCCATACGGCATATACTCCTTCTTTGGGTAATAGCTTATTGGGAGTATTGATGGCTATATTCGCCGTTGGGAAACCAATCGTCCGCCCCATCCGATACCCACTTACTATATGTCCTTCCAAACGATAGGGATAGGTAAGCAGGCCGGCCGCTTGTTCAACGTCTCCCTCTGAAAGCAAATTTCGGATCACTGAAGAACTTACTTTGGTATTCCCCTCATCATATGGCATCGCCTTGATGACCGTCATCCCCACTTGCTTTCCATATTCAACATATTGGTCGAAGCCCTCAGCCCGATCATGCCCGAAACGATGGTCATACCCAATCAGCAAACCTTTCACATGATATTTGTTTGCCAACAAAGAAATAAACTCTGCAGCCGAATAGAGTGACAATTCATATGTAAAATCCAACACAATGCAATAATCAACTCCCGTATTTTGCAAATTTTCTATCTTCTCAGAAAAGCTATTCAACAACTTGGGTTGGTAAGAAGCGTGCAATACCTGCCTCGGATGCACAGGGAATGTAATCACTGCCGATGGCAACCGGAACTTTTCCGCCCATTCTTTCAACCCATTGATCAAGTATTGATGCCCTAAATGAACCCCATCGAAGAATCCGATGGTGGCAACAATGCCTTGTCCCTCAATATGTTCGTCTTTTCGAATAACTATCATTTTTTCAATCTTTCTTTCCGTGCTTGCTCTTTTGCTTTCAATGCTTCTTTGCGAGCCTTTTCACGGTCTTTCAATTTTTGCTTGTTGGCCCGTTCTTTCTCCTTGCGCTCTTTTTCTTTTTGTTTCAAGCGTAACTTATACGCTTTCTCCTTTTCTTTGCGCAATTCCTCACGAGCTTTCAATTTTGCTTTCTTATCGTTAGCCGCCTGCTTCTGTTTTTCTTTCCGCTCGGCTTCTTGTTGTTTTTCTCGTTCTGCTTTAACTTTCAGCAGATTCTCTTCTTCTGCTTTCTGTTGTGCATCGGCCTCTGCCCGATCTCCTTCCGTCTGTTGCAAAGCAGCTTTTTCTGCCGCTTGTTTTTCTTCTTCTTCCTGACGGGCCTTTGCCTTGGCAGCAGCCTCTTCTTCGGCACGCTGACGATGAATGGTCTCGATCTCCTTCAATGTGAGACCTTTGTCTTTCTCCGGTTGTGGAACAGCCACACGGATTGTATCAGCAGAAATCAGTTCTTCGTCCTTAGTTGGTTGGACAATCTTCGGCATAATTGTATCGGAAACCATTGGGTTCGGTTGGATCGAATCAGGAACAACAACCGGTGCCGCTACCTCCTCTTTGGGTTCAATTGGCAATGTCGCTTGTTCAATAGATTCATCTTTTTGCTCTGCCGACTCTTCTGTCGGTTCGATAGATTCAATCTCTATCGGCTTCTCTTCCTCGTCAGATGTGTTTTCTTCATCCATACGAGCCCGCCAACGAGCCGCCAACTCAGGAGCTACTTCATGGAAATTCTCGTCAAAGAAAGCGATATACTCTTCCAATGTCTTGCCATGCATAAGGGTTTCATAGTTATCATCCGATATAGGAATGATAGCAATGCTCCTATCCAAGGCGGAAGCATAACCATCTTTTCCATATATCATTTGATAATAGTGCCATATTTCATCAAAACTATAGAAACCACTCAAAATGA
>CAVJQR010000143.1:0-7435 GCA_963651605.1 Agathobaculum sp. | reverse complement strand
GAGCAAGGGTAGACGCTCAGGCAGCCATTGATGCGGGAATACGAAACAGAAACGATCTTTTACAGGTACAACTTCGAAAAAACGAGATGCGAACCGCCCATATTCAAGTAGAAAACACGCTCGCTCTTTGTCATGAACTGCTGGCGCAATATATGGGGCATGCGAACGATAGCATACAAATTGCCTATAGTTTTATAGAAGATAACTATCCGATGCCGGACAATCCTCGTTCATTGTTCACACCTGCCGAGCAGGCATTGTTGCAAACTTCCGAATATCAACTACTTGAGAAGCAAGTTGACGCAGAAAACTTGCAATATAAACTGGCTATTGGCAAGCAACTTCCTACTGTAGCCGTAGGTGGAGCGTATGTTTTCAACAATGTTTTGGACAAATCCCAAAACAACGTGATGGGAATGGTTACAGTTTCTGTCCCTATCTCCTCGTGGTGGGGTGGATCTCATGCTATAAAACGTAGTAAACTATCTGTTCAAAATGCTGAAAACGACCGACAAAACCAAAGCGAACAACTTATAATTCGAATGCACAAGGCGTGGAATGACTTGAACGATGCCTACAAACAGATTGCCATTGCCAAAGAATCTATCGAGCAAAGTGAAGAAAATCTTCGTCTCAACAGCGATTATTACCAAGTCGGTACAGCAACAATCAGCGATTTGTTGGATGCTCAGACGCTTTATCAACAGAGTTGTGACAAATATGTCGAAGCATTTACCCATTTTGAATTGAAGAAATGCGAATATTTACAAGCAACCGGCCGGTAAAAATAATCCGATTTTATGCAGTTCATTCGGCACAAAACTCCAGTTTTCTCCCGAATGAACTGCAGTTTTCTCGGGAGAAAACTTTTCAAAACTACCGAGCAATTTCTGTACTCCTCATTACTTATTCCTCAATGCCTCCTCTACTTTTGTCGGAAAAAGGTAGAAGTTGCGTTGAGGATTAAAGTCTATCATCAACTGATCGAGTATAATATGCGGATCGAGGGCCTTGATGATAATTTGGTGTTCTCCCTTTTTCAGTTGAGACAACTCCAATGTTCTCACGGCTTGTTGCCGAAGTACGTTCTGCTTCCAGCGAGCAGATCGGAACGGCTCTTTCAATGAAAACACCACAGGTGTCGCATCGTCCACACTTACACTGAAACGCAAATCGCCGTCATCATTCGGCTGAGTAGGAATGAGGGCTATACGTAAAACCGCACTCGAGTCGCATGGTGTTTTGAAGCTATACCCCACTGTTTCATTTTGTGGAATACTTACGGCATTCATGCTATGTCCAAGCATTTGTATCATCTTCACTTCTGCAGAAGATTTCTTATAATCCGAAGCATTGAAAACGATGGTATTATCAAAATCCACAGGATGGTCCATAACTTTTTCCGACTTTTTTCCTAACCATTCTTCGACTTCACTATCCGTCAATTGCATGGGCAACACGGGTGCTGCAAACACCGGCAAATCACGCGGATGCATAGACATGGAATGATTCCACTTACCG
Organism: Agathobaculum sp.; assembly: GCA_963651605.1. Classification (GTDB taxonomy): domain Bacteria; phylum Bacteroidota; class Bacteroidia; order Bacteroidales; family Tannerellaceae; genus Parabacteroides. Next base: position 5,914 of record CAVJQR010000143.1, on the reverse strand, counting down.
TTCGACATCTTCTTATTATATCTGTCTGTCAGTTGTCGGATCTGTTGATAAGCATGTTGGCTTTCTGCCACGGCATGATAAAGAAAATCCGTAGAATCCTGCCATGCATCAAGCGGATAATGGGCAACAAACGAGCGGGCTTTCTGTGCCCAAAGCATTTTTCTGGCATGCGCCTCCGCAACACATACGGGATATTCGATGGCAGCAAAGTAAGCATCTTGAAGTTCCGGACGAACATCAATAGCCAAATTTTTCACCTTTTCAGCTATTGTAGCATACTCTTCCAAATAACGATCCAACTCATTGCCAAAAGCTTGCTCGCTAAACTGTGTATTACGTACCGGACTCAGTCCGTTATCGTGCAAATCTGAATAATTTTCGCATTCATTCCATCCCATAAACTCCGGACGACGTTGGGCACACAATCGGTAAAAGTCTTTCATTATGGGCAACAAAGCTACTCCCATACGCTTGCCAAACTGCCGACTAAGCCATGCTTTATAATGTTGTTCCAGAGTAGAGTAGGACACACAATCGATGTTCCATGCCATATCAAGGAAAAGTTCAAGATCGTATCCCGCTACTTTGGGATCATGCACGTTGACAATCCAAACTTTTTTCACATTATGATCGTAAGCTGTCCGCATCTCATTATAGACAAGCCCCGGTTGTGTGGTAGTAAGCCACAAATAGTCGTGCGGCTGCCCCCAATAGCTCAAGTGATAGTATACTCCTCCGCCGCCACTACGCTTCTGCTCTGACGAATCAGAGAGTCGTGTTAAATACCCATAATTGTCATCACACCACATGAGTGTTGCCTGGTCCGGTACTTTCAATCCCTGACGGTAAATATCCAATACCTCCTTATAAGGAATAAATATCTGAGTATAATTGTTCTTTTTTTCTAAATACTTATTGATTAATTGTTGTTGATCATCTATAACTTGTTGCAGTGCTGTTTGCTTTTCTTCCATGGTGTTCACCCCACTCATACTGCCATCATGAAGACCACGCATGCCAATGGTAAGCATTGAGCCCCCCTTCATTTCTTTGATTTCTTGCAAACGTTCAGCCCAATACGCTTGAACTGCCGACCTGTTGGTGATATAGTTATAATCGCCACGTTGATTGAAATCCCATTCACCTACGTTGCTGCGCAACAAGGCTTCGCTATGAGATGACCCAACAACCATACTACAACTGTCTGCCAATTCCTTGGCACCTGGCACGAGAAAGAATGGTTTCGTCTGTTCATGCATCGCCGGCCAAAAAGCATTTGCCCTTAATCGGAGAAGAAGTTGGAAAATACGACGGTAGGTTTTAGTTCCTATTACCCCAAAAGAGGCGGGATCATTGTTAAGATAACTCCAGGGGCGTGTGCTCCAATCTTCATCATTAATAAAAATTCCCCGATATTCTACGGAAGCCCCCTGCAACGTCTTAAACGATTCCTCCATAATCAGTTTATTTCTTCGTTCCGGCACAATGTCTCCCCACCATATCCAAGGAGAAACTCCGGCTTGGCGTGATAATTCAAGTAGTCCATATGCACATCCCCTTCCGTTAGAGCCGACAATTATGATCTTGCCTTCTACAACAGCAATATAAAAACCATCTGTTTTCTCTTGTAGTTCATCTACCGGTATGCCAAGAGTGAAAAGCCGCTTGCTTTCACTTTTCGACAAACGGTCCAATTCAACTATCTGTATGGTGGCATTCTTTTTGTTGGTTGCCACCGCCTTTTGTCCTGTCACTGCCAACATATCATCCGCAAACATATCTGCCACAAATTTCACTACCGGATCTGTTTTGGAAGCAATATGATAGCTTACGGCATGAACACCGTCAAACCAAACGACATCATCGGCTTTAGCTGTTGCAACAATAAAAGGCACAATGGCCAACAATAGAGAAACAAATAATTTTTTGTTGATTTTCATACGGATTACTTTTTATGAGAACAAAATATATGTTTCATTATTCACAAGATATGAACATACCTTAAAGTTTATGGATTACCTGCATCATCTGAGCTCCCAATCCGATAGTATAACCTTGCGACACGAATACTACCCGGTTGAAGGTGTCGGCTATCACAAAGATTGGCAATACATCTTTCTGTTTTAGATTCATAGAAGATACCAATTCCTGCTGAATAGTATGATCTTTATCTATACCATAAACTATGGTGTTGGGAAGTTTACCAAATTGGGTGACTTCAAACTTCTGAAAGTTCGCCTCATCAGGGAAAAGTAGTACTATACCTCGGCCCCATTTCTCCAATTCTTCTTTCACGGCGGCTATATCCCGCATCGCATGATTGGTAGGTTCATCGCCGGCTCCTAAGATAGCAGCTATATAATATCCGCGTCCTGTGGTTAACAAGAAGCTGGTTTCTGTGCCATCACTCTTGATGAATTTATTTTCGGAATTGAAACTACCGATCACTTGTACGTCATCGTAGCTTTCACGCATCACCAACCGGAGCGTCGTTGTCTCACCTTTTTCAATATGGAAAGCTACCATACGGGCCAAAACTGCACCACTGGCCATTCGTCTTCCGCTCACCAATACATACTCGCCCGCATCCAATTCCGTTCCGTTCTTCAATAGGCTACTCCAAGTCGACCCATCTTCTTCATAATTGAGAAGTTGCAATCTACCGTTCACTACCTTTGATATCGTAAAATGATTATAGTATTTAGGATCTTCTAATGCTTTGACGGGTTGATAAGTAGCTATTAACTTTCCCTTGGCAGCTGAGTATTGTTCAGAAATCTCGAAATTTATATCAATAAATTTGCCGTCTTCAACAAGTTGTACCTTGCCCGTTACTTCATCCAATCGGGCGGGAATACCCAATGATCGGCAGAGAGAAACAAAGAAAATATCGCGTGAGTGAGAATCAGCAACCCGAGCTTTCCAAACACCTTCAGGGAAGATAGGAGCCCCTCCTAAGTTACAATTGTCGTCTATCTTTATCTCTTTTTTCACCCAATCTACCAATGTCATCGGATTATGGCGATAACCATCAGCCTCATCTTCTGGAATAACCGATTGGAAATACTTCTTATATGGAGTAATCATTTCATTCGAAACACGTGGATTGCGTACATATTTATTATAAATGTCGGTTGAAACATTCGCCGTCTTTATGCTGTTTTTATAATGATCGTTCAATACTTCCAGCGAAACATCACGTAAATCCTTTGCTGATATAACCTCCAACAAATCAATAGCATCCTTTATTTTTTTGTCTTCTGAAGCATTTTTCAGAAAATCCTCCAAGGTTTGGTAATTACCGCGCGAAGCTATCAGCAATTTGTTAGCCTTCTCTTTCTCCATTTGGACAGAAGCCGCAAAAGCTTCGGCCTTGGCTTCATCCACAAAGGTGGCTACATATGCATTTCTGATGGAATCCTCTTCAGCCATCCGACGCGTATTTTCAGCCCGCTGTTCGGCTGTTACCTCCGGCATATTGCTGTTTTCCATAGGAGGGACAACCTCCAAATCCATCTCCAATCCCTCCATGTTGCTCTTATCTAGCTGAATTTTCACCTCTTTATCTTTTCCAAAAGATATTTTTGTAAAACCAAATTTTCCATCTTTCGAGGCCCATACCAACATATCGCCTATACCAGCAGTCAAGGAAGTCTTCCCGTTTGCATCACTTTTCTTGCGAGCTACTGTAAAAAATTCCGCATAATTATATACTTTGAACTCGACGTCAGCGTCAGCAATAGCCCGTCCGGACTCATCTTCAACCAATACATTTATAACAGCAGTCTTGGCATAATTGTCTATTACATTTATTTCTGTATACAAAGGTGTCTGTTGCATGATCTCTTCTGCGCCATTATATTTTCCAAACACCTTGGTATGCATCAGCATTCCTCTGCTGGCCGGAGCATTGAACCAACCCAAATTCAGGACAGGTTCGGGTTCACATGCTCCAAAGAAATACCATTTTCCATCTACCCATGCCTCAACCCATGCATGATTGTCGTCGGTATGTGCCCAACGTGGCGTATATACTTGACGGGCAGGTATGCCTACTGAACGCAAAGCCGCTACAGTAAATGTTGATTCTTCGCCACATCGTCCGTAAGCCGTCTTGACTGATGCCAACGGAGAGCTGGTGCGTGAATCGGAAGGTGTATAAACAACCTTCTCATGACACCAATGGTTTACCTCCAATACAGCATCATGCAAAGAAAGAGCCTTTACGCGAGATTTCAATTCTTTATAAAAAACCATGCGGCTCTCATCCAAATTTTCATTATTGATACGGACCGGCAACACAAAATGACGAAATATCTGTTCAGGAATTTGCTTTCCCCACGGCATTTCTTCACGGGCTTGCAATGAGGTTTTTACATTCTTCAGAAAATAATCTCCTCCATAATTGGCTATATCACTCACAGGCATATAAGCAAACATGAAACTCATGGCTTCTTTTTCCTGTATACTCATAGGTTGATCGAATACGGCAAATAGGTTTCCTTTATTCAATTCTGCGGTTCTGGCTTGCAAATCTTCCAAAACTTGCATACGATAAGCTTCGTCTGTAATGAAATGTTCTTCATTCGTCCGACAGCTTGTTAACAACAATAAGAAAGCCCATAAAGTAAATAAATGTTTTTTGTTCATGCTTAGAAGATTTAGGTATTTAATAAATAATCTTTCGGAAACAAAGATATAAAAAAAGCCCAATATGGTCAAACCATATTGAGCCCTCTTCCAATTGTAAAAAATTAATAATTTTCTTTCTTCGGTTCGAAGTAAGCTTGTGGATGCTCGCAAGCAGGACATTTACCGGGAGCTTTTGTTCCTTCTACTACAAATCCACAATTGCGGCATTGCCATACGATAGGTTCCTCTCGTTCAAAAACCTTCTCTGCTTCCACTCTTTCCAACAATTTACGATACCGTTTCTCATGTTCAGCCTCAACGATCGAAACCATACGGAAAGTAAAAGCCACTTCAGGAAAGCCCTCTTCGTCTGCCACCTTTGCAAATTCCGGATACAACTCCGTCCATTCTTCGTTCTCACCTGCCGCAGCTGCAGCCAAGTTATCTTTTGTTGAACTTATTTCGCCTGCAGGGAATGAAGCCGTAATCTCAACCATTCCCCCTTCCAAATACTTGAAGAAACGCTTTGCGTGCTCTTTTTCCTGCTCTGCTGTTTCGAGGAATACTGCTGCTATTTGTTCAAATCCTTCTTTCTTTGCTTTACTTGCAAAAAAAGTGTAACGACTCCGCGCTTGCGATTCTCCAGCAAAAGCTTTTAATAAGTTCTGTTCTGTACGTGTTCCTTTAATACTCTTTCCCATAATCGTCTAATTTATATAAGTTATATCTTTTATACTTTCATATTTACAACAGACAAATGTATGGTTTTGTTTTTGATTTACATCTAATTATTGCTTTAATAATATTTATTGTAAAATAAATAAAATCTATATTCTCATATTTTTTCGTACTTTTGCGCCTTCATTATTTACATACACTATTTACTTTTAAAAAATGGATAGCAAGTTTGATTTTCAGCCTAAACTCATATCTGTACTAAAGAACTATTCGAAAGCAGATTTCAGTACAGACCTTATGGCAGGTATCATCGTTGGTATCGTGGCATTGCCTTTGGCCATTGCCTTCGGTATCGCTTCGGGTGTGAGTCCGGAAAAGGGTATTATTACAGCAATTGTAGCAGGTTTCATCATTTCTTTATTGGGAGGAAGCAAGGTTCAAATCGGTGGCCCTACCGGAGCTTTTATTGTCATTATTTATGGAATCATCCAAAAATTCGGTATAGAAGGTTTGATGGTAGCCACATTGATGGCGGGTATTTTATTGGTTTTGATGGGTATTTTTAAATTAGGAACTGTCATAAAGTTCATCCCTTACCCTATCA
>CAVJQR010000142.1:0-7452 GCA_963651605.1 Agathobaculum sp. | reverse complement strand
TCCACGCATGCTCCGCACAACATGACGGAAGGCTTTGGCGTGTTCACGGATTTGGTGATGCATCACATCCAATCAGACTTGGGAATTCTGCTGTTGCAAATCGTAATTATATTGATTTTCTGCCGAATTTTCGGTTGGCTCTTCTCAAAAATGGGGCAACCCACGGTGATAGGCGAGATCGTTGCCGGAATCGTATTGGGGCCATCCATCCTTGGTAATATTGCACCGGGCGTTTCTAACTTCCTCTTCCCGGAAGAATCCCTGCAAAACATCAACATCATCAGCCAGTTCGGTTTGATACTCTTCATGTTTGCCATCGGTATGGAGCTGAGCATCACAGAGATTCGCAAGAAACTGAACGAAACGATTCTTATCAGCCATACGAGCATCATCGTTCCGTTCCTCCTCGGCATGATAACCGCCTATTTTCTCTATGGAAAATACACCTATGAGAGTACCCCCTTTTTATCGTTTGCCCTGTTCATCAGTATCTCACTGAGTATAACGGCCTTCCCCGTACTGGCCCGCATCATTCAAGAAAAGGGAATGACAAAGAAGCATTTGGGGAAATTAGCCGTGGCCAGTGCCGCCAACGGCGACATCACTGCCTGGTGTTTACTTGCCGTAGTCGTCTCCATTGCACAAGCAGGATCGGCTCTGAGTGCCATCTACAATATACTATTTGCCATCGTGTACATTCTGTTTATGGGTGGAGTGATCCGACCGCTTCTGCAAATGATCGGCCATGTTTACCATAACAAAGAGGTTGTGGACAAGGGATTGGTCGGATTTATCTTCCTGCTGCTGATCGCCTCATCGTTCATGACCGAGATAATAGGACTGCATGCTTTGTTCGGTGCTTTCATTGCAGGAGTTGTAATGCCGGAGAATCTCAAATTCAGAAAGATCATGACAGAGAAAGTAGAAGACGTATCATTGGCACTCTTCTTGCCACTCTTCTTCGTATCGACGGGATTGCGTACGGAAATAGGATTACTCAACAGTCCGGAACTTTGGTACATGTGCGGCATATTCATCCTGGTAGCCATCATCGGAAAGTTCGGAGGATCCATGATTGCCGCCCGCATCGTAGGCGAGACATGGAAACACAGTCTCTACATGGGGGCCTTGATGAACACCCGAGGATTGATGGAATTGGTGGTTTTGACCATTGGTTACGATATGAAGATCTTGACCCCGCCGGTCTTTGTCATGCTGGTTTTGATGACATTGGTTACAACCTTCATGACTACTCCGCTGATTTCACTCATCCAATTCTGCTACCGCATTTACGGAAAACGGATCAGATCGCAACAAGCTGCGGAGATAGTTGCCCAACAAACGGGAGTTTTCAAGGTCTTATTGTCATTCGGACGGGCCAGCAACGGATTGGTGATGCTGGATGTTGCCCATCAACTGTTCTCCCATGCCAAAGAAAAATTAGAAATTACGGCCTTGCACCTGACTGTCGGTCCGGATGTCAACCCCATGCATGCAGACAATTTCGAAGAAGTCAGCTTCGGACCTATTCTATATGGTGCACAAAAATTGGGCATTCCGATCCATACCCGGTATGAAATATCCAACAATGCCGGCTTTGATATCTGTAATATCGCCAATCGGGACGGGTATGATTTCCTATTGGTAGGGGCCGGCATCTCCATGAGTGACGTACCTACCGACGTAGAGGCCAACCGATATCTTCGTCTCCGTCACAAGATCTTAGGGTTCTTCTCCACCCCCGGTGTTTTCTATCCGGGCGAATTGTTGAAAGATAAGACCAAAACATTCATCGAGCAAAGCCATTGTCCGGTAGGGGTATTCATAAACCGTAAATTCGTTCGGGCTACCAATACATTAATTATCGAGGGGAGTGACGAAGACCGCTTCCTGCAATCTTATGCCGATAGCTTGGAGCGTACGACACAGACCGAACGGTCGACATTGCGAATACCGCAACAAACATTGACGGGAAACTTACTTTCCGGTTTTAATTTTATGTTGATAAGTTACAATACGTGGAACAAAATATCACAGACTGAGAAAGATGCGCTGCAGCAGATGCCATCGACGCTGATATTGAGCCAGGGTTTGACCAAAGAGGAATAGCAGAAAAAAAGAAAAGGGTGTCCCCGACAATATGTAGGCACACCCTTTTCGCTCAACAAATCCCTTAACCAACACGTTATTTACATGAAGCAAACGTGTATCTTAACCATACCGTTCCTTCGTTTACACGCTCAACGCTCTCCAATTTCAGCAAAGTGGCTGCCCGGTCGGGCTCGTCGATGCCATCAAATACGGCCGTCATATGACTGCGGCCATCGATGCCGGCACCAATCATGATGCTGACTTCGTCCAATAAACCTGCTTTCAAAAAGGCTCCATTGATATGGCCGCCACCGGTGAGGGCGATACGTTTCACGCCAAATTTACCATATAAAATCTCCATGGCCTGCGGAAGATCAATTCCGTTTTTGCCGACAGCCAACCAAGAGATGCCCTTTTTCGCTAACATATCAACATAAGCCCGAGGACAATCTTCGGCAGTAATGACCAATAGCGGTTTGCCATCATACTGAGCAGCCGACCAATTCAATCGGCCATGCGTATCAATAGCAATCATATAGCCTTCGGCTTTTTGGGCAATATGTTCGGCTGTTTTACCGATTGGCGTATGATCATCAGTCGTAAACGGTTCGTTATCTGCATAATGCATCTGCATGGTTACTCGTCCCATCAGCATGGAAGGGGCATTCATCTTGTCCAATGCTTCATAATAAGCATCGGTATCGTCAATTTGCTCGGTCATATCACAGTCGATACGCCCGTCGATAGAGGCCATCATGTGGCAAAAAATGTACGGTTTCATTTGCTAATCACTATTTTTACAATAGCAAAAGTAGCAGAATTCCCTCATCAGCCCCCTACCCTTATTACGGATAAAATGAATGGTTTTACCGATTCATGTAGAGAATACTCGATAAGGGTATTTAATTTTCTGAAAGAATAGTGTATCTTTGTGCAAAACGGAGAAAGAAAAAAAGAGGAAACAGACATGAAAATTGCAGTATTGACCTTGAGGCTACATTCCAATTATGGCGGAATATTGCAAGCATATGCCCTAATGACTGTATTAAAATGGTTAGGGCATGAGCCTTTTTTGATCTACAACCGCTATTACAAAGAGAGGAATTTCCTCTCCCGCAATTGGCTCTACTTGAAAAACGGACTGAAAAAGGTGGTACTTCGCCAAAAACAGTTGGAAGTATTTAGCGAACGGCGCTACCGAAACGAGTATGAGGTAATCTGCCGGAACACGGCCGCCTTTATCGAACAACATTTGCAACCGCGAACAGTACCGGTATGCTCGACACACGAGTGGAACCGACTCCCCAAACAATATGGTTTTGATGCCTACATCGTAGGGAGTGATCAAGTGTGGCGAACCACCTATGCCAAGGATATCGAGCACTATTTCTTGTCGTTCGTTCATGACCCTAAGGTAAAACGACTCTCCTATGCCGCTTCGTTCGGAACAGACGAGTGGTTATTTACCCAAAAGCAGACAACTCGTTGCGGCCGATTGCTGAAAAAATTCGATGGGGTGTCGGTGCGAGAACAATCAGGTGTAACACTTTGTCAAAATCATTGGGAAGTAACGGCCGAGCATGTGCTGGACCCAACAATGCTACTGACGAAAGCCGACTATCTTGAGTTGCTTCCTTCGCTTGTCTACCCCGATGAAAACAACCGTTTGCTGGTCTATTTGCTGGACATGACAGACGAAAAAGAGAAGATCGTATCCTCTATCGAAACCCAAAAGCACTTGAAACGTTTTTTTGTCAACAATCCTTATACAAACAACTGTGGTAAAGAAATGGAAGAACGCATTGCTCCTCCTGTCGAGCAGTGGCTTGGAGGCTTTGCTACATCGACGTTTGTAGTGACCGATTCGTTTCATGCTTGCGTATTCTCCATATTGTTTCATATTCCGTTTTGCGCTATAGGAAACAAAAAGCGAGGGATGGCACGCTTCCAATCATTGCTTTCCTTGTTTGGATTGGAGGATCGTCTGATCGACCTGGCAAGTAATTTCCAGGCGAGCATCGACTCTTTTCCGGAGATTGATTGGTCGGCGGTTGACAAGAAATTGGAAGTTCTCCGCCAAAAGTCAATTGATTTTTTGGTGCAGCATCTTCGGTGATATTGAGTAAGCCCTATCTGTTTGGAAAATAATAAGTGTATTATTTTTCAAAAAAGCTCCCCTATTTTTCAGAAAAAGGTCCCGAGCTTTTTCAAAAAAGGTCCCGAACTTTTTCTAAAAAGATGCCGAAGAAAAAATGAGACTATAAAGATTAAAAAAACAATATATACAAATGGAAAACACGTACATTCCCTTATCAAGAAGAAGTTTCTTGAAAATGACAGCAGCAACCGGCGTATTGGCTTCGTTAGGAAGCGTAGCCGATGCAAAAAACAAGATCGAACAAGTCACACAAGTACCCGACTATTGCACAGAGAAAGCGAAAAGCATTCCTGTCATAAAGAAGGTAGATTTGGTTGTTGTCGGGGGAAGTTCGGGTGCTGTTGAGGCAGCCATAGCCGCAGCCCGTTGTGGCAGCAACGTTTTTTTAGTGGCCGGAATGCCATACCTTGGCGATGATATTTGCGGATCGTTCATGTACCAGATCGACAAACGGACGGAGCAGGTACAAACCGCTCTAGCCCGTAGGATTTTTCTTCGCGAAGAAGACCCGCGCGAGTCCTACCCCAAAGCCGATGAAAGTGAACTTGTTTATTCTCAACAAGTAGCACCGACTCCCATGCAAGTGAAGAAAGAGTTGGAAGAAGCCCTGATAACCAACGAGGTTTCATTCGTATACAGTTCGTATGTTACCGATATCTTGCAAGATGGCTCAGGGAATATAGCCGGTATAGTGATTGCCAACCGTTCCGGTCGCCAAGTCATTCGCTGCAAAGGTGTCATTGATGCTACACGAGAAGCGCAAATTGCAGAAATGTGTGACATACCTTTCGAGAATGAGGGCAGCGGAAACGAACAAACGTATCAATTTGTGGTAGTAGGAAATGAAGCGAAATCGCATGCCCAAATCGAGAAATGCGAGCTGCTTCCCTTCGAATTCTCTGCAAACGGAAAAAGCTATCCGATCCGTCGCTATACATTTAAATATAAGACGGACCATACTTATGCCGCATTGATGGAGGCCGAACAACAGATTCGAAGCTGGACGTGGGATGCCAATCAGGTGGATAGCTCCGACTTGCTTTGGTACACTCCCTCCCGTCATTGGAAGAATGGAAACGAAACTATCAAAGAAGTGGCCGAAAGCACATTTGTTACCAACATCATCCGCTATAATCCGGACGGATTTGAGAAGGTTCCTTCGACTTATGCCCTACCCCTATCTGTTGCTTGCTCAGATCGGATTGCCAACTTATGGGTGATCGGTCCGTGTGCCAATATCTCGCGCAAGGTTGCCGGCTGGATGATGCGTCCGATCAATGCCATGACTTTCGGTGCACGAATAGGTGAACACGCTGCTGTCCACTTGCAAGGAACCTCCTTGAAAGAGGTGACCGGCTCATTCAAATCACAAAAAGCGGGAACGTATTGTGGAGAAATTGGAGAGAGATTGGTGGCTTTACGCGCATTGAAGGAGAACTCATTCGTAAACCTTCCTGAGCATTCGCTTCCTGTATTAGGGCATTATGACGTTGTCGTCATGGGAGGCGGAACGGCAGGTGCCCCGGCGGGTATCTCATCAGCCATGCATGGAGCCAAAACTTTGGTATTGGAATATTTGCACGGGCTCGGCGGACTCACCACATTGGGCCTCATCGGCAGGTATTGGGATGGATATCGTGGGGGATATACGGCGTGGATTGATCAACATGTTCGGGAAATGGCCCCCAAAGATCATCCGCGTCAACTACCTACTGCTGCCGACAATGTGGTGGATTGGAAAATGGAGTTGTATCGAAAAGAGCTGATGAAATATAATGCCGACCTTTGGTTTGGTGTATTAGGTTGCGGAGCTTTGGTTCATAACGGCACAGTTCGGGGCATCGTCGTGGCTACCCCATACGGCCGAGGAGTTGTCTTTGCAAATGTTGTAATTGACAGTTCGGGTAGTGCAGACATTGCCATTGCCGCAGGAGCTCGGTTCGAATATACAGGAAAAGAGGTATTGGCTGTGCAAGGTGCCGGACTTCCGCGCTTCAACTTGAATGATTATTACAACAACACGGACTGGACGTGGGTGGATGATACCGATGTTTTGGACATCAGCAGATTATATGTACAGGGGAAAGTCAAATTTCCACAAGCCTACGATTTAGGGAAATTGCCACAAACCCGAGAGAGGCGGCGGATCGTCGGTGACTATACCGTTTCCGTTTACGACATCATGAGCCACAAACGGTATAAGGATACCATTTCATATCACGAAAGCTCGTTTGATACGCATGGTATGACCATTGACCCCTTGTTTACCTTGAACCCTCCAGGAAAACGCCATGTCATATATGATGCGGACGTACCTTTGCGGGCCCTCTTGCCGAAAGGATTGGAAAATATTATCGTAACGGGGTTAGGAGCCAGTGCACATCGTGATGCGATGCCCGTGATCCGTATGCAAGGTTGCCTGCAAAATCAAGGATATTCCGTAGGACTTGTAGCTTCGGAAGCTGTGAAACAACAAGTCTCTATCCGAAATTTGAATATCAAAAAGATTCAAAAGATATTGGTAGAAAAGGAGGTACTTCCGTCGCGCGTATTGACAGATCAAGAGACAAAGAGCTATTCCGACAAAGCTTTCAACGCTGCAGTTGCCGGACTTCCGTCGAAAGGATACGAAGTGCTCTTGACTGACAAACCGCGTTGCATCAATACCCTCCGCAAGAAATGGGACAATGCTTCAAAGGAAGAACAGCTGGTTTATGCCACTACCCTCTGCCTATTGGGAGAAAAAGACAAGATGTCTGTCGTAGCCGAGGCTATTCAATCACATCCAACATGGGATCAGGGCTGGCATTACACTGCATCGGGACAGTTCGGGGAGTGCATGAGCGAGTTGGACCGACTGATCATGGCCTTGGGTAATACTCGAGACATTGCAGCTCTACCTTATATTATTGCGAAAGCAGAACTTCTGCTTCCTGAAGATTACTTTTCGCACTACCGGGCCATCAGCGAGGCATTTGAAGCCATCGGTAGCAGTGATGCCGTTCCTGTACTGCATCAATTGCTGACGGCTCCGGGTATTCGTTTCCACGACACGCCCTCTTATAGGGTTGCCCAAACGCAAGTTGTTCCTTACATTCATGACATCACAATGCGAAACTATATCCTAAAAGAACTTTATTTGGCCAAAAGCCTCTTCATTTGTGGCGACAAAGATGGTACGGCCAAAGAAGTCTTGATACGTT
>CAVJQR010000141.1:0-7587 GCA_963651605.1 Agathobaculum sp. | reverse complement strand
AAGTTTTCGGCTGAAAAGATTTATTTTCAAAAAAAATAAAACGGCTTTCAAGAAAAGTGTATATTTGTGGCTGATTGAAAAATATTTAAACAGTATATTTATGGTAAAGAAACTTTGTATGGCAGTCATGGCTGTTTGCATGATGTTGTCATGTGGTCAGCAAAAACAAGCTGAAACCCCAACCTTGTCAGGACTTACTCCTTCGAAATTTACGACCGAAGTAGAGGGTAAACCGGTGTCATTGTATGTATTGAAGAATGCAAAAGGCGCTGAGGCGTGTGTAACAAACTGGGGCGGTCGTTTGGTTTCTGTCATGATGCCGACCAAATCGGGAGAAATGACAGATGTCGTATTGGGATATGATAGCATCCAAGCTTATATCTCCAGCACAGGTAATTTTGGAGCTTTGATAGGTCGTTACGGCAACCGTATCGCCAATGCCAAATTTACATTGGATGATGTGGAATACAACCTTCCGGCCAACGATAACACCAACTGCTTGCATGGTGGTCCGAATGGGTTCGACCGTCAGGTATGGGACGCTAAACAGGTGGGCGACAATGCCGTCGAACTGACTTATGTTTCGAAAGATGGCGAAGCAGGCTTCCCCGGCAACTTGAACGTGAAGGTTACTTATACGTTGACTGACGAGAATGCCGTTGACATCAAGTATGAAGCAACAACCGACAAGAAGACGATTGTCAACTTGACCAACCATAGCTATTTCAATCTTTCAGGCGTACCGGGTTCTACTATCTTGGATCATCAATTGTCTATCAATGCCGACAGTTATACTCCGGTCGACAGTCTGTTGATCCCTACAGGTATTGAAACAGTTGAGGGTACTCCGATGGATTTGCGCAATCCGATCGTGATTGGCGACAGTATCAACAACGATTTTATCCAATTGAACTTGGGCGGTGGTTATGATCACAACTGGGTTTTGAACACCAAGGGCGACATCAATCAGGTAGCCGCTACTGTCTATGCTCCGACGAGTGGCATCCAAATGGAAGTATATACAAACGAACCGGGCTTGCAGATCTATTGCGGCAATATGATGGCCGAGAAAGAAACGGGCAAGCATGGCGTCGTTTATCCTCGTCGTGGTGCTATCTGTTTGGAATCTCAACACTATCCTGATTCGCCAAACCATGCAGACTTCCCAACTTGTGTCTTGGAACCTGGCCAGACTTATCACAGCGAATGTATTTATAAGTTCTCTGTAAAATAAGTTTTGGACGAAGATAACCCAAATGAATCAGCCCTTGAAGGTCTCACTTCAGGGGCTGATTTTTTTTAGTTGTAGGGAATAGTGGTAATGGGAGGGTGGCTATTCTCTTTCACCCAATCGGATGACGCTTTTGCCATTGCCGCATCGTTCCACTTCTATATGGACAGGGATCCGCTCGGTCATCTCTTGTACGTGTGAGATCACTCCGATCTTGCGTCCTTGGGCATGGAGACTTTCCAATGCATCAAGGGCGATGCGCAGCGTCTCTGCATCCAATGAGCCAAACCCTTCGTCGATAAAGAGACTCTCGACACTCATGCGGTTGGACGAGAGTGATGACAATCCTAAGGCAAGAGCAAGGGAAACGAGAAACGATTCGCCTCCGGAAAGGCTATGAATGGTGCGGACTTCATCGCACATATCGCGGTCTATCACTTCAAGAGCCAAGGTTTCTGGTACCCGTTCCAGACGATAGCGCGTACTCAATTCTCGGAGATGGAGATTGGCATAGCCGAGAAGGATATCAAGGGTATAGCCTTGTGCGATGCGTCGGAACTTACCACCATCGGCCGAGCCTGCCAGCTCGTTTAACTTCTCCCAATTGTCGCTGATCGGTTGTTGTGCTGCCCGTTGTGCTTCCAAATGGGCTATCCGCTGTAAATTCTCGGAGTGTGTCCGCAATCGAAAATCAATTTCATTGATGGCTTTCTTCTTCTCCTCGATAGCTTTGTCCAAGTCTTCGAAATCATGCGATGCATTGAACTCCTCTTGCCATGCCTTGAGTTGCGCCTCTTGTCGCAGTATTGTTTCGTTGGTTTCGAGAATGTTTCGTTGCAATTGTTCCTTCTCCCCTTTGGCTTGAGAAGCAAGTGATGTATGTTCGTCTTGCGTTTTTTGCAAGATCTTGAGTTGCTCTTTTGTTTTTTTGACGGCCGTTTGATGTTGATTTTCTACCTCGTCCACATTCTTTCCATCCAATATTTTCTTTCGCTCGTCGGTGAGCTGCCGTATAGTAGCCACCTTTTCATCGAATCGTTTTCGGGTTGCTTCCTCTTGTTGGACGAGTGACGATGTAAGCGACTGAAGCGTATCAAAAGAGGTCTGCGCTTGCGTGATAGTTTGCTGCCATTTTTGCCGGTCATTGATATGACTGCTCCATGTTTCCGCAAATCTTTTCAGTTGAAAGATGAAGTCTGCCGAGTTGTTTTGCCAATTCAGCTGCCATAGATCATGCCCGAACAATTCATCACATTGTTTCAATGCCTCTTGCAATTGCAGTTTCTCTTTCTGCTCATCCTCGGAGAGGCTTTTCAATTGTTCGTCTGTCCATTTGATTTTTTCCTTCACTTCATGGTTGTGGCTTCGGCATGTCGTGGCTTGTTGCTGCATGTCGTGGAGCTTGTCCTTGGCTTCTTCTTGTCGTTTCTCCATCTTTTTCACTCCCATCAATACCTTGCTCAGCATCTGAATGTGACGGGTCATGTTGTCGATAGTGTGCGATAGCTGTGCAATCCTTGCGTAGGACTCAGGCGAGGCAAAGGGATGATGAATACTGCCGCAGACGGGACAAGGTTTTCCCTCTTCAAGCTTTTGACGGAGATCTTCGGCACTTTTCTCTCCATACGACATTCTGTCGAGGAGTATCACCTCTCGTTTCTCACGAATGTCGTCCATCTCTTTTAATATTGTATTGCTGTTGCTTCGTTGAAGAGCCGCTCCGCGTTTGGCGATTTCATTCATTGTATGCTGACACTTTGCTTCACATTCTTGCAAAGCTCTCTCTGCTTTTTGCTTCTCGGTGTGGAGAGTGGCGCGTTCTTTCAGCTTCGCTGTTTGTCTCTTTTGCGTGTCCGCGAGCCGAACTTGTTGCCGACCGGCTTGTTCAAGACGAACAAGGAGTGTATCGATCCCCTCTGCAATAGATTGCTTCTCTTTGTGTTTCTCCAACCATGCCGAGAGTTTTTCAAGTTCAGCTTGTGCCTTTGCCTTATGGCTCTCGGCTTCTTGTTTCTGTTTTTTATTCTGTTGTGTTTGTTGTTGAGCCAATTCAAAGGCTTGCTTCGCCTCGATCATGGGTTGTTTCGCTGCCTTGATTTCGGCATCCAGCTTGCGAGCTTGTTGTAATGCCGGTTGAAGTTGAGCAAAAGCCTTCTCTTGCGCTTCAAGCTTTTCCGATTCTGCTTGGTAGGAGGCCTTGGCTTCTTTCCATTTGGCCAAAGAAGATACCTCCTTTTCTGTGGCGGCAGTCAGTTGAGCGTTCAGCCGTTTTGCCTGCATTTGTATCTGCAGTAAAGAGTCTCGTAACGATTGTCTCGTTTTTTGATCTGTTTGCCAATGGGTAAGCACTTCGTTTTCTTGTTTGGCTTCTGCCGTCAGTTCGTTGAATTGTTCTTCTGTCAGCAAAGGAAAAGCTTGCATTTGCTGGAGCAATTGATTGAGCTTTTCCTTTTCCTTGTTGCATCGTTCATAAATTAGTTTTGAGAATTGGGAGTAGATATCGGTTCCGGTCAATTTCTCAAGCAGGGCAGCTTTGTCTGCTTGTTCTGCTTTAAGAAATGTCGAAAAATCGTTTTGTGCCAACAATACGGAGCGGGTGAACTGTTCGAAAGTCAGGCCGATCAGTTGCACAATCCGTTGTTGAAGCTCTTTGTTCTTGCCCGGTTCGGGGGTACCAGTCTGCAGATGAGTCAGAGATATGGTTGGCGACTGCAGTTTTCCCGATGCCTTGCCGCGTGCTCTGGCTACGCTCCATCTGGCCCGATATGCTTCACCGTTCATCGCAATGAAATCCACTTCGGCAAAGCCCGATCCTGTGCCTCGTCGGAGGAGAAAACGAGCATCGTTTTGAGCGATCCAGTCTTTAGGCCCATCTTGCAGCTTGACATTCTGCTCTTTGGCGTGCTCTGTGCGTGGAGTCTTCCCGAAGAGAGCCAAACACATGGTATCCAACAAGGTCGACTTGCCTGCACCTGTCGGTCCTGAGATGGCAAATATCCCCGCCGAAGCTAATGGCTCTTGGGTGAAATCCAAACAGAAATCGCCTGACAGTGAGGCAATGTTTCTTCCTCTGATCGCTTCAATTCTCATATGCTTCTTTTACAATTTGGTTGAACAAACTTTTCATTTCTCCGGGCATCTCTGCATGATATTTTTGTGAGAAGGCCCGTTCCAACATTGCCAATGGGTCCATTTTGTGCAGATCCTCCAGCGATAGAACGTCCGCTGTGGTGTCTTCTGCAGAGGCTTTCGGGTAGACAGATTGGATTGTGGTGAGTCGTACGGCTTTTTGTTGAATGGCATTCTCTACACGATTTCGGAAGGAAGGATCGGGTTCACTCATTAGTACCTGCACTTCAATGTAGGGCCATCTACTCGGGTCGCTGTTCGTTTCATCCGTAGCATCAGGCAATGCTTGAAGGGCAGTGATCACTTCGTCGGGAGGCAATGGTTGCGGAGGAACGAGTTGCAGCGGAGCGTGAATGGGCACCTCGACCGGTTTTATCTCAATCTCTTTGCTATGGTCCAGTGTGATGATTACCACTTGATGGGTGTAGTGCGTCTCTGAAAAAGACATAGGTAGCGGGCTTCCGGCATAGCGCATAGTGTCCACTCCGCCAATGGCTTGCGCCTTGTGGATATGCCCTAATGCCCAGTAATCCACATCTTGAGGAAAAGCTGCTGCAGGAAAGGCATCCAACCCTCCGATCAGCGTTCGTTCGCTGCGGTCATTTGCTGAAAGAGCAGCTCCATATACGTGAAGATGCCCCATGGCTATGATCGGTTCCTCTTTTGTTCGCTTGGAGTTAATGTGCTGGTATAGTGATTTATACATGCGGGCGATACCTGCCATATGCGGGTCGTTTGGCGTATTTTCCTCCTCGAGAGTAGCCTCTTCCGTTGTGATGCCGGTCTCTTCGTCGGCCGTCCCTTCGTGCTTCGTTTTGGGTGGGTAATCTCCCTGTCGCAGAAAAGGTACCGCCATGCACCACGCCTCTCGTTTGCCATTGGCCATAAGGGGCACAGTCAAAGCCTCATAGTCGATTGTCTGATACTCGCTTCGTGGGATGATTCCTACGATACGCGTGAGTTGTTCATCGAGAAGAGGAGAGGGGGCTTCCAAACGTGCTGCCGAGTCATGGTTGCCGGCTACAATAATAATCTGCAATGATGGGCGCGCCTCGCGGGCTTCATGCAAGAAACGAAAGAAACGCCGTTGGGCGGCAGCCGATGGATTACTCACATCGAATATATCGCCGGCCACCAACAGTGCGTCCACCTCTTCGGTTTGGATGAGGTGAACGAGCCAAGAGAGGAAAGCATCGTGCTCGGCATCTCGCTCGTAGCCATAGAATACTTGTCCCAAATGCCAGTCGGCTGTATGTAATATCTTGATCATATTGTCGAGTTTTTTTATTGAAACAGGGCCGTTTGCACGGCTGAAAATGGACTATGTCCAAAGACTTTTCCAGCGTCTTCCGAGGGAAGAAGCAGAATGAACAAATATAAGAAATAATAATGAAAAAACAAAAAAATGAAAGCTGCATTTGTTTATAAAAAACATTCTTGCTAATTTTGGGTCGTGTCTTATTTAAAAAGAATTATTAAAAGCCATGACAACACGTCGAGATTTTATTAAACAAGCCTCTTTGTTAGGGGCAGGGCTGACTTTCAGCCCGTTCTATATTCAATCCGGCATCCATGCCGTCGGAGCTAATGACAAGATCCATGTAGGACTTATCGGATGTAATGGCATGGGCTTCGAAGATTTGAAAGCATTTGTTCGCAACTCTGAAGTGGAGTGTGTTGCCCTTGCCGATATCGATGAAAGCGTACTCAACACCCGTGCTGCAGATCTGCAGAAAATTACGGGGAAGAAAGTAAAACATTTATATAAGGATTGGCGCAAACTGATCGACAACAAAGATATAGATGTTGTCATTGTCGGAACGCCTGACCACTGGCATTGTCTACAGATGGTGGCAGCTTGCGAAGCCGGCAAGGATGTGTATTGCGAGAAACCTTTGGGCAATAGTATAGAAGAGTGTAATATTATGGTACGCGCTGCCCAAAAATACAACCGCGTTGTTCAGGTCGGACAGTGGCAACGTAGTGATCCTCATTGGCAAGATGCCGTAAACTTCGTTCATAGCGGTCAGCTTGGCAAGATCCGTACCGTGCGCGTCTTCTCATACCAAGGATGGTGCCCGTCCATACCTGTGAAACCCGACGAACCGGTGCCCGATGGCGTTGACTACGATATGTGGCTCGGCCCGGCTCCAAAGCGTCCTTTCAACCGCAACCGCTTCCACTTTACCTTCCGTTGGTTTTGGGATTATGCCGGTGGGCTGATGACCGACTGGGGCGTTCACTTGCTTGATTATGCCCTCTATGGCATGAATGTGACAGCTCCGAACTCGATTATGGCTTCGGGAGGCAAGTTCGGTTATCCTGACGATGCCTGCGAAACACCTGATTTGTTGCAAACAATCTATACGTTCAACGACTTTACCGTGATGTGGGACCACGCCATCGGTATCGATGATGGCGCTTATGGCCGCAATCATGGCCTTGGATTTGTAGGAGAGAACGGTACGCTGGTCGTTAATCGTGATGGTTGGGAAGTGATCCCCGAGAAGGTTGATGGCGTAGCACGTATGGAAGCCGTCGCCTTGAAGAAGCCTTACGGCGAAGGAGGTTTGAACCTTCACGTCAAGAACCTGCTTGAATGTATGAAGACCCGCAACCGTAACACGAATGCCAGCATCGAGATCGGTGCCCATATTGCCAAATTCTCTCAATTGGGTAATATCGCATATCGTACAGGCAAGAAGCTGACTTGGGACGGTAAGAGCTTCAACGATGCGGAAGCAGACAAGTATCTCTGCAAAGAATATCGTGCTCCGTGGGAGTTGCCGAAGATTTGATCTTTTTGAAATTCGATATATGGAAACGATCGCCGGTGTTGTTGACACTGAAAGGCGGTCGTTTCTTGTTTTGTTTCTCTCCAACAATTGTAAGAAAGATGGTGAGTTCTGAAAAATTTTCTTGGCACCAAACTCGAGTTTTCTCCCGAATGAACTCGAGTTTTGTCCCGAGTGAACTGCAGTTTTATGCGGAGAAATTTTTATAAATAGGAGGAGCTTTTATCAGAAAAGGTTCGTCTTTGTCAGAAAAGGCTCGGGCGGTATAAGAAAAATGATGCCTTTGTCAATAAAATATACTCGCTTACAGTGAATCAGTTAGCCGATTCTGACACGCTGAAACGAAAAATAAATGGTGAAAAAACTTGCGGATTCGGAAAATATATCTACCTTTGCACTCGGGTAAGTCCTACACGGCATGCTCCTTGGGAA
>CAVJQR010000140.1:0-7618 GCA_963651605.1 Agathobaculum sp. | reverse complement strand
ATATTTATAGAGAAAAAAGGTTGTTCAAAAACTTGACAAGCCGTACATTTGCAATGTGGTTTTTTCATAATAGTATTAGATTTAAGGTTAACAAGTTGATTAAAGGTTGTCGTGAGACAGCCTTTAATTGTTTTTAGACGTTTCCTGTCTCTGTCTTTTTGTTACAGATTCTGCAACTCCTTCTGACTATTAGACAGATAGCACTGCTTCAATATCAGCGAACTCTCCGGACCCATGTTAAAAAGCAAGTCGACAATACTCAAATTCGGCAAAAATCCATACTTATCTTTAAAGACCTGATAGTAAGAAACAGGAGTGAACGCTGCATCCTCCTGCCGACTTTTCGGAGAAATCAACTCACGAAAGTCATGCTCGGGCGAAGGTTCATAAACGGTTGTCGGCTTCACCTCCGGCTGAATGTCGATCAACGAACAGACAACCTCACGAAGAGCCTCATTGAAATCCAGCAAAAATTCATATTTCTTCTCATAGAACGGCGCAAAATCTTCTTCGTAATATTCAAAGAAAGGGCTCATATTGTAGGCCGAAACCAACGCATTCCAATGCAAATGCCGCCAGTTTCCATGATCAGAAATGCGGATATCACGCGTGGGGCACTTCAATGCGTCGGGTTTGACAATCGGAATTGTCAACGCTTGCGCCCCATTTGCTGCTGCAATAACGCAACGGTTTCGGTAAGTCTGCTTCACATAATTCTCGCACACCTCCAACCGCAGTTCGGGGTATGCAAATAGTTTCGTGTATAGTTGGACCGGCCCCAAATAGGCGGTCGAAATATATGCAATTTGTCTCTTCTCTTCCATGTTGCGTTTTTATCTCATATTCGTTTGAAACGTCTCTTCGAATTGGAGCTATACCAGCAGAAAAACAGTTTTCCGATGATATGGCTTTCCGAAATAAATCCGAGATGCCGCGAGTCGACAGCCTCCATCACATTGTCGGACAGCAACCAATAGTAGTCTTCTTGAAAGAAGAAATAGGTCATCGGGCGCCCATCCACATAGAGTTTTCCATTGATGATTTTCGCCCGATTGCCCGCTTCGTTTCGTATTGCCTCCTGACAAGCGACGAGCGAAAGCGAATCCAATGGATAAGGCCGATTCTTTTTCGGCACAATCAGCTGATAATCATGCGTCTGACATATCCCGAACATAGGTTTGAATATCTCCGGCAAGCTCTCTTCGATCTGATACGCTTCGAAAGAACTCAATGTAAACAAGCTCTCTTCGTCTTGATCCTCTTGCTCACGAATGGGTATTTCCAATTTGCTCAAAACCGATAATAATGCCCCTTTCCCCGCTTTTTTTATGTGATATCGGTTGAGGGCATGAGGCGAACGCGGATACTCTTTCCCATTTATCCGATAGCCATTACTGCCCACCATCACCGTGTCGCCAGGCAAGGCTATGCAACGGCTCACCAACAACGGCTCGGACAATGTGTCTCGCCGTAAAGGACTGGAAAAGAGCAATATGTCATTTCTTGACAAATTATTTTTCCATTGTATCTTATTGACCAATACAAAATCGCCAACCTGCAAGGCTTCCTCCATCGATCGGGTAGAAAGATGTATCGAAGCGACGACATACTTGCGCACGGACCATACTCCGGCCAACAAAAGAGCCAAGAGAAGTGCCCATTTAAAGATTGTCTTTGATACATTTTTATACGACATGAGAAACCAACTTGCTGCGACCCGTTCTCGGATCGATGATTAAGACTTCAAAGTTAGCTCTTTTTCTCGGATTAGAAGAGGCCTATACTTACAAAAAAACAAGCAACTATATTTCACCCATTCGTAGAGGGCTGTTTTTTGATTGTTCGGATGCTTTGAAAGAGTGGCTCCCGAGTTCTGAAAAAGTTTCTCGGCATGAAACTCGAGTTTGTTCGGCATAAAACTGCAGTTTTCCCCCGAGTGAACTGCAGTTTTCTCCGCACAAAACTATAGTTTTCACCCGAGAAACTAATTTATAAATCTCCTGTTTTTTCAATCTTATTCGCCTATTGTTTTTTCAAAGGTGGGCTCCAATTTTTCATTTCTTATACGGCAGGCAGACTCATTCCTGTGATCTTACGGTAAAGATCCAGCGCATAAACGTCGGTCATGCCCGAGATATAATCCAGCACACATTGGATTTTGCCATAAGTCGTCGGGGCATGCGAGTCGTATTGCTCGGGCATTCGCTGCAATAACAGTTTACTATAGGCATGACCGGGGTTCATGACGGCTTCCGTCAGACAGTCGATCAAGTGGCTGAAGATATGATAACCGGCCAGTTCGATGTCCAGCACCTCTTTGGCTTTGTAGATCTTCTGAACGGCTATCTGCGTACAGTTGGCATAAGCCTTTTGGGCCGTTTCGCCCATTCCTTTGATCAAAGGAGTGGAGAATGTGCCATCCAGCAAACCCTCTTCGTTTTCGATGAAGACACGCGAGCACTCATCTACCAACAACCCGATGATGCATGAACGCAGATAAGCAATCTGTTCGTTCGTGTCGCTTACAAGGTGCATGATCTGTTTGATATGCTCCAATTTTTCTCCTTCGAAATAGCTGAGTAACAATCCAATCGCTTCATCGACAGTCAGAATATGCAATTTGCAGGCATCCTCGATGTCCATAATCTGATAACAGATATCATCGGCCGCCTCCACCAAATAAACCAACGGATAGCGCACATACTTGTTGTTGTCAATTGGATCGGGAATAATTCCTAATTCATCAGCTATTCGCCGATAGGTCTCCTCTTCCGACAGAAAGAAGCCGAATTTTCCTTTCGATCCTGCATAGAGTGAAGCATAAGGATATTTGACAATAGAAGCTAAGGTACTATAAGTCAACGCAAAGCCGCCATTCCGACGGCCGATAAACTGATGGGTCAACAGTCGCATGGCGTTGGCATTTCCCTCAAAATGGATAAAATCTTCCCAACGGCCGCCCTCTGTTCGGATCTGATCCTCCCATTTCTTGCCGTTTCCTTCTGAGAAATAGGCGGTTATGGCACGTTCTCCCGAATGGCCAAACGGAGGATTTCCCATATCATGCGCCAGACAAGCAGCCGAAACGATAGAGCCTATCTCCGGCAAGTTGACGCTTCCGTCGGGATATTTCTTTATTAATGCCTTGGCAATATTATTTCCTAACGAACGCCCCACGCATGAAACTTCCAAACTGTGCGTCAGGCGGTTATGCACAAATATGCTGCCCGGCAAGGGAAACACTTGGGTTTTGTTTTGCAACCTTCGAAAAGGCGACGAAAAGATCAAGCGGTCGTAATCGCGTTGAAAGTCTGTTCGCTCATGTTTGCGCTGGTGATATTTTTCCAACCCCAAACGTTTTCCTGAAAGCAGTTGTATCCAATCCATCTGATTTTATGCATTAAATAATATTTCAAATGTACATTATTTCCATGAAATGTAGTACCTTTATCCTCAAAATTAATTCCATAATAATCAAATGAAAACACTTTTTTCGATTTTAGTGTGGGTGGCTGCTTTTCTTTTTCCCTTAACGGCTTCAGCTCAAACCCCTAAATCTGTTTCGTTGCCCGCGCCGGGCGAGAAAACACTCTTGCATGAAGGGTGGTTGGCTCGCCGTGCCAACGAGGTGGGCGACGATGGTAATCGCTTAACCAAACAACCACTCAGCACAGAAGGCTGGATGAAAGCAAAAGTTCCCGGCACCGTGCTGACTACGTTGCTGGAGAATGGTGTCTATCCGGCTCCTGAATATGGTATGAACAACGAATTGATTCCTGACATTTACCGTGTCGGACGCGATTTTTACACCTATTGGTTTGTTTGTCCGATGGCACCGGTTAAAGTCAATGACGGACAACATGTTTGGCTTAACTTCCGCGGTATCAACTATAAGGCCGAGATCTATCTGAACGGCAAGCGCGTCAATCCGACTACACATGAAGGTATGTTCTTGCGTCAATCGTATGAAATTACTTCGTTGCTGAAAGCCGACTCTACCAATATGTTGGCCGTTTTGGTTTTTCCTCCCGATCATGTCGGCAATCCGAACGGTGGTCAAGGTGGAGATGCACAGATTGCCCGCAACTGCACGATGCAATATACCCCGGGTTGGGACTGGATTCAGCCGGTACGCGACCGCAATACGGGCATTTGGGACGAAGTCTCTCTGACAACGACCGGTGATGTACGCGTTCAGCATCCGTATGTTGTGACGAAAGTGCCGGGTGTTCGCCAACCGAACGACAGCAAACAGGCTCCGGCTTATTTGGAAACCTCCGTCGAGTTGAAGAATGTAACGAAACAAGCTATCGAGGGTACAGTTACAGCCGAGTTCGACGGCAAGAAAATAGCCCGCAAGGTTTCATTGAAACCACTTGAAACACAGATCGTTTCTTTCGAAAAACAGACATTGAAAGATCCGAAATTGTGGTGGCCGAATGGCATTGGAGCACAGCCGATGCAGCAGATCCGCTTCTCATTTACGGCCAACGGCAAGGAGAGCGATGCCGAAGAGGTATCGTTTGGTATCCGCGAAATCACCACTGCCAAGAATGCTACCAACGGCGGACGCGAGTTTTATGTCAACGGACAGCGCGTCTATGTGACAGGTGGTAACTACATTGATTCCGATTGGTTGCTTCGCCTCTCGCCTGAGCGCTATGATCATGAGGTCCGCTTCCATGCAGAAATGAACCTTCGCATGATCCGCGTCTGGGGAGGTGCTCTATTGGAGCGCCCGGAGTTCTACAATGCTTGCGACAAATATGGCATTTTAGTATTCCAAGATTTGTGGGGCAGTGGCGATTGCAATGGAGCTTGGGAAGACATCACGAAGCTCGACTCGCGCGAGCGTCGTTGGGAATATCCTGATAATCATGCACTTTTCATACAATCGGCCGAAGATCAAATCAAGATGGTCCGCAATCATCCGAGCCTTTGCTTGTGGTGTGGTGCCAACGAGTGGCCATTGGCGAAAGATATCGAGGAGGCGCTTCGCTCTGATCTGCTGCCTCGCTTGGATCCTAATCGTTTCTTCACAAGCTATTCGACCGATTCACTCTTCACCCGCAACTACTTGGGCGATAACGGTGACGGTCCTTACGGCATTCAGGAGTTGGAATGGTTCTATACGTTCCGCTCACATCCGTTCAATCCTGAGTCAGGTTCTGTAGGATCACCCGAAGTAGAAAGCTTCCGCGAGTTCATGACGGAAGAAGATTTGGCACAATTCCCTAAAATGGGTCGGGCCAACAATATGACTTGGCGCTATCACAAAGATTTGGGATACAATGACTTCTTGGAGCGTTACGGCGAGGTTAATTCCATTGAGGACTATTGCAAATACGCTCAAGTGGTCAACTACGACCAATACCGCAGCTTCATGGAAGGGTGGGCCTCTCATATTTGGGATTGGTATACGGGTATTTTGATTTGGAAGACGCAAAACCCTTGGACGGCTCTTCGCGGACAGATGTACGACTGGTACCTCGATGTGAACGCAAGCTTGTACGGAACGAAAAAAGGCTGCGAACCGTTGCACCCCTATTATAATATTGTAAGCAAAAAGGTGCAATTGATGAATACGACGGTCGACGCTTTTCCATCGCTAACAGTAAAAGCCGAATTGTTCAACCGCGATGGAAAATCAATTTGGTCGAACAGCGCGACGATGGATGCCCCGATCAATCAAGTGAAAGATGTGATGGATGTACCGGCTCCTCAGCAGGTAAGCGGTGTCTACTTCTTGAAACTCTCTCTGTTGGATGCCAACCAAAACGAGTTGTCTCGCAACATCTATTGGCTGACAACCACCGAGAAGGACTACAAGACCTTGAACACATTGCCCCAATCGAAGCCGATGGTGCACTCTTCTTTGGCAAAACAAGGCAATGCCTTCAAAGGCACCGTTCAGTTGACAGCCGACGATCATATCAGTTTCTTCAACCGCATCAAGGTGTTCGACAAGAAGACGGGCAAGCGTATACTGCCGGTTCACTATTCCGATAACTACATTACGTTGATGCCGGGCGACAGTCAAACCGTAACGTTCGACTTCGAATCGGAATTGCCCACCGAGCAAGTACAAATCGTATTGGAAAGCTGGACGGACGAAAGACGAACATTATAAGCTAAAATCCCGTTCGGAATCTTTTCGAACTGTTTGTATTTCAAAAAAAATAATCTTATCTTTGTAAGTGAAGTCCCTGTTTATCTCATAAGAGGATGGACAGGGATTTCTTATATAATAAAGAGCGTTTATCATGCGCTTGTTTTAGACGTCCGGAATTCTCGCAAAATTCGAATACAGTCAAGAACAAATGCAACGATGAATGCCCATGGGTTGTATCTATGATCTCCCTGTAGCCCTTGGTGCGCATCCTGAAAAGTGTGTGCACAAATGGGCTATAGGGTGCATTGTATATACGTATAAAGCATGGGGTTCGTGTTGTCGTTCTACTGTATTGGGCATGCGAGAAGCCTTGGGCGTGGGACGAGCAAACGATACGGATCTCATGCTTTTTCTCTATTATCATGATAGTTAATCCCGAAATAGGAGATCGTTTCAGGAATGTTTGGTTGGAATTACGACAATTTAAAAAACCAGAAGAATATGAAGAAACGATTATCTATTTTGTTTGTACTCCTCATTTGTATGCTAAGCGGAGCACAAGCGCAATTAACAAAAACCATCGAGCTGACAGAAGCCGGCACATTGGAAGCCGCCCTTGGCGATGACATTGCAAATGTCACCGAACTAATCGTGAAAGGCCCCCTAAACAGTGACGATTTCACGACCATGCGAGAGAAAATGAAAACCCTCCAGATCTTGGACATGAGTGGGGTTACGGAGTTGCCGAAGGAGACTGCATATCTTCTTCCAGATGGAAGAAAAGCAGAAGTTCAAAGCATACCATCTGGCGCATTAAGGGAGAATAACACTTTACAGACAGTTGTATTTCCGGCCGTTATTGAATTTATAAATTATGATTCTTTTGCGTCATGTCCTAACCTTCAAACAATAGATTTTTCGTTGGCTAGAAATTTATTATTACTGCAAGGCTTTTCTGGATGTAATAACATATCAGTATTAGATTTGTCTAAATGTATAAATCTTGAGTATTTAAGTGGTTTTAACTATTGTAGCAAATTGGAATTTGTAAACTTATCTGGTTGCGTTAAACTCAAGGCACTAGGAAATTGTTTCCCCTCTTGTCCTTCTTTAAAGAAGATAGAACTACCTAATCCTTCAGCATTAGAAACTTTTGAAAGCTCTACTTTTTATTATGCATCAGCTTTAGAATCTATTGATTTAAGCAATTGTATTTATTTGAAAGAAATTGGAGTGAATGCTTTTTCTTATACCCAAAATTTGACAAGTTTTGATTTTGAGAGTCTAACATCTTTAGAAACTATAGATAACCAAGCTTTTAGTTATTCTGGTTTGGTTGGTTCATTAATATTCCATTCGAAACTACAAAAAATTGGATATGAGGTTTTTAAGGGAACAAACGTCACTTCATTAGACTTCTCGAAATGCAGTAATTTATTAGATATTTCAGACAACGCCTTTTCTAATTGTTCGACATTGGAGGAAATAATCATTGACAATAGCGGT
>CAVJQR010000139.1:1153-7712 GCA_963651605.1 Agathobaculum sp. | reverse complement strand
GTATTTCTTCTGAATGGCTGCCATGCGTTTGGTATATCGTTCCAACTGTTTGGCAGAGTTCGGTTTGTTGAAGTTGATGCCTCCACTTCGCGACTCCAAGAGAAACAGAGCATAGAGTGCTTTCTCCCGGCGATGGATTTTTTCCACGCGGGCATCGGCTTCCGGAAAAAAGATCTGTTCACCCATCGGGTCGATGACAATGGAACTTTTTATTCCCTTGCGAAGCATCAGAATATCGAAAATCTGTTTGTGAACCCCCTTGTATACAAAACGTCCTTTCTCGTCTCTCAAATAGTTGAGTCGGCAATTGCGGTAGTTGTCTGCAAACATGTCCGCTATTGTTCCGATGCTTTGCAAAACATTGTCTCCAATATCCACCAGCAAAAAGTTACCGATATGCTGTTCGTTGACCCATGAATTGCCTATTTTCATCATGATGGAGGGGGGGATGGCCTCCATCTCCTTTACATTCAGTTTCATGGCCAACAACTCCCGGCAAAAACGTTCGGTAGAGAGATCGCGGAGTTGCACCGTAAGACGTTGCAACCTTTCCTCGCTTACCTTGGGATACAGAAATTCGGTTATATGCAAAAGATCCGTTTCGGAAAGGCTTTTGTAGTGTTCGGAGATTTGCGGAAGGTAGACAAAATCGAAGCCCGACAGTCTGATTTCCGCACAGATCTCACGATAGTGGTCATGGATTTGGCGGTTTATCTCTTCGTCATACTCGCTTTCCACATAGATGATCTGCGATTCTTCGAAATTGAAATTGTTCGTATTGATGGATAAGACAGATGCCTGATTGCCGAAGTTGATGGTCAGGCAATACCTGATTGCCAATATCAACAGGGCTTCTTCGCGGGCGCAGAAGTTGTCGGACATGGCCATGCTCAACAGGTCGTTCAGCAATTCGTGCTTCAAACTGTTTTCGGCACGGGAGAGTTCGCCCAATGCCATGGATAGCGTGTAGGACGATGCCAATGTTTCGTCTTCCTTCTTTATCCTATATTTCTCGCGCAAGGCATCGAGAAACAGAATCTCTTGAGTGTCGATAATGCCGTCTGCCTTTATCAGATCGGTGACAATTCTCATAATACTGGCTTTTTCCGACTGTTTCATAGAATGCTCGTTAAACCTTTCTAAACACGAATGTTTTTCAAGGTGGTTATTCATTATATTTTCCCGCGGGTTCTCTGTCGTCGGTGGTTATAATTAAGGTCTACGAACATAAAAAAAGCGTGGAGAACCTACCTGTTGTCCATTCCACTCTCCGAGGCTCTAGCAATTGCCTATTATTGTCGAACAGACAACGTCAGAGCCCACGCCGATATGAACAATCAGCACCGCGCGGATAGTTGTACAACGAACCGTACTGCACCCGTCGGGGTACAATAGGGGCTGTCAAAAACCACACGGGCGGATATAGTCACACCCGGGGCATCTACCGTTGCTACGTTCGAGACAATAATTCCGTGAATTTGCTAGATTACAGAGAGTCTCAAACAGAGCGTCAAGTAAACGCCTTCAATATGTCGCGCCTCGACCCACCCTTGTCTCCTCTTTCATTGAGGCTCGGCGTGTGCTGAGGCATGGGACTTGCCGCCTTGGGAGCCGAAACATCCCGCATCGGTAAGTCTGTTCCAAAGATATAACTATTTTTTTGAAAAAAAACATGCCGAAGAAAATTTTATTCATGCCGACCTTTTTTTTATTTCATGGGCATGATTTTTTAAAAAGGTCGGCATCTTTTTTTGCCTTGTTGCCGAAGGGGGGCGAGGGGGGTGGTGTACGACTTCGGAGAACGATAAGACAGTGCCAAAAGAGGGAGGACGGGGCGGATTGAATTTTATTTCGGGAAAAATTAATCAGACACTGAGTTTATTTGTACTTTTGCACCCGGAAAAAAACTAACATTATGTTGACTCTTGACAAAATATACCAGGCTTCGTATGTACTGAAGTCTGTGATTCGGCGCACGGACCTGATCGCTGCGCCGCGTATCAATCCGGATTGTCAAATCTATTTGAAACCGGAGAATCTGCAGGTGACGGGATCGTTCAAGGTGCGTGGTGCCTGCTTTAAGATTTCGCAGCTATCGGCCGAGGAGAAGGCTCGCGGCGTGGTGGCTTGCTCGGCGGGAAATCATGCGCAGGGCGTGGCCCTTTCGGCAACGGCACACGGCATCAAGTCGTTGGTTTGTCTGCCCGACAATGCGCCCATCTCGAAGGTGGAGGCTACGAAGGCGCTGGGTGCCAACGTTTGTCTGGTGGAGGGCGTTTACGACGATGCCTACAACCATGCTCTCGAGCTGCGCGACGAGAAGGGGTATACTTTCATCCATCCGTTCGATGATGAAGACGTGATCGCCGGACAGGGAACGATCGGTCTGGAATTGCTGGACCAGCTGCCCGATATGGATGCCGTGATTGTGCCGATCGGTGGCGGCGGATTGATCTCCGGTGTGGCCTTTGCCATCAAAAGCCTGAATCCGAACATCAAGGTGTACGGCGTGCAGGCCGGCGGGGCCCCCAGTATGAAGGAATCTATCGAGAAGGGAAAGATTTTACGTCTTGACGGTGTGCGCACGATTGCCGACGGTATTGCCGTAAAGGAGCCGGGCGAACACACGTTCGAGTGCTGCAAAAAATATGTGGATGAGATCGTTACGGTGACGGATGACGAGGTTTCGACAGCCATCCTGGCCTTGATCGAACAGCAGAAGCTGATTGCCGAGGGAGCGGGTGCCGTAGCTGTGGCCGCTGCGATGTTCAACAAATTGCCGATCAAGGGAAAAAAGGTAGTCTGCCTGGTGTCCGGCGGAAATATTGACGTCACGATCCTGTCGCGTGTCATCAGCCGCGGTCTGCAAAAGGCCGGCCGTGCGTGCACATTGACCATTGAGCTGGTCGACAAGCCGGGGCAGTTGCAGCACGTTTCGCAGATCATTGCCAACTGCGGTGCCAACGTCGTGTCGGTTCATCACGAGCGTGCGGGCCAGACGGACGACATCAACGGTTGCTATTTGCACTTGGAAATGGAGACCCGCAACGAGGCCCAGATCAACGAGATCAAGCAGATGCTGATCTCTTCGGGCTACAAATTGATCGACCATATTTAACCGGTGGTATAGAGAACAAAAAAGAAACGCCCTTTGGATCGGATGTCCGAAGGGCGTTTTCATTTTCTATAGATGACCTGTTGCCGTCATACCTCGATCGTGTAGCTCTGCATCGTCTTCAGATCGATGGTCCACAGCTTGCCGCTCAGCGATTCTCCGCAGCCGGTTATGAGCTTGATCACCTCGGTCGCTTCGGCACATCCCACCATGCCCGGCAGTACACCGAACACCCCTTTCGGGGGGATAGGCATACCGGCCGTCTCCTCTTCCGGGAAGAGATCCCGGTAACAACGCCCGCCGGGGAGATTGAAGACCGATACCTGTCCGTCGAACTCGCGGATCGCTCCATAGACATAAGGCTTTTGGAGCTTGGCCGTCACTTGGCTGATCAGGTAGCGTGTCGTGAAATTGTCGGAGCCGTCCACCACGATATCGTACCGGCCGATCAGCGTCTCGGCGTTCTCGGCAGAGAGACGTTCGGCATAGGTGTCTATCTGCACCAGATGGTTCAAGGCGTTCAGCCGCTTTTGGGCGCAGAGCACTTTCGAGCGGCCCACCTCTTCCTCGGTGTAGAGCACCTGGCGCTGAAGGTTCGTTTCGCTCACGACATCGTCATCGATGATGCCCAGCCGCCCGATGCCGGCCGCCGTCAGATAGAGCGAAACGGCCGAACCGAGTCCGCCGACACCGATCAGCAACACACTGGCCCGCTCTAACTTCCGCTGTCCCTCTTCCCCTATTTCGGGCAAGATGATATGTCTGTTGTAACGTTCCATCACAAGGTTGCCTGTTTGCATGATATCTCATCGAACGACTGATCCCAATCTTTCCATACCGGCTCGATGCCGATACGCTTCAGGGCGGCTGTCACCTCGACGGCCGTACGGTCGTCGTTGATATGGAACTGCTCCAATGTCTGCGGATAGGAGTAGTAACCGCCCGGCTCCGTCTTACTCTCGGCGCTCATGGTCGTCACGCCGAGCAGTGCCATGTGGTCGCGGATGTAAGCACTTTCGCGGGTAGAGTAGGAGATGTCCACATCATGATCGAAGATGCGGGTGGCGAAAGTCACCTGAGCCAGTTCGCGATCGCTGACCACCACATTGGGCTGGAATCCGCCGTTCTCCGACGGGCGCATACGAGGAAAGTTGAAGCTGTACTTCGTTTTCCAGTAATGCTTCTGCAGGTAGCGCAGATGGTAGGCCATCATGGTGATGTCCGTACGCCACTCTTTCTCCAAACCGCACAGTACGCCCATGCCGATGCTGTGGACGCCGGCCTGGCCCATGCGGTCGAAACCGTTGACGCGCCACTCGAATTTCGACTTCATGCCGCGCGGATGGTAGATGTTGTAGTTGGCTTTGTGGTACGTCTCCTGGAAGCAGATCACGCCGTTCATGCCGTGGTGGGTCAGTTCGCGGTACTCTTCGGCCGAGAGCGGCATGACTTCTATCTTCAGGTTCGAGAAGTAAGGACGTGCCAGATCGAGGGCGCGTGCGATATAGGGCACACCGGCTTTGGCGGGGTTCTCGCCCGTTACGATCAGCAGATTCTCGAACGGTGCCAAACGCTTGATGGCTTTGTACTCGTTGACCATCTCCTCCTCGGTCAGGATCGTACGCTTCATCGGGTTGCTGATGTGGAATCCGCAGTAGATACAGGAGTTGGTGCAGGAGTTGGTGATATACAACGGCGAGAACATCTGCATCGTATTGCCGAAACGCTCGCGCGTGTACTTGTAACTCAACCGGGCCATGGTCTCCAGATACGGCTCGGCAGCCGGCGAGATCAAGGCCATGAAATCGTCCACGTCCAAGTGTTGCTTGGCGAGGGCACGACGAACATCGGCGTCTGTCTTGGCATTGATGGCAGCCGTTGTTTCGTCCCAATCTATTTTTTCTAATTCGTCTGAAAACATATTTTCGTCTATTTTTTTATCGAGGCAAGATCGCGGGAGAGCTTCATGGCGCAGAAATTGGGTCCGCACATCGTGCAATACTCTCCATCGGTATGTCTGCCTTCCTGGAAATATTCGAGCGCGCGGTCAGGATCCAGGCTCAGGTGGAACTGGTCGCGCCAGCGAAATTCATAACGGGCCTTCGACAAGGCATTGTCGCGTATCGTGGCTCCCGGATGACCCTTGGCAAGGTCGGCGGCATGAGCGGCGATCTTGTAGGTGATGACGCCCACGCGGACATCCTCTTTGTTGGGCAACCCGAGGTGCTCCTTCGGGGTGACGTAGCAGAGCATGGCCGTTCCCAGCCAGCCGATCTGCGCGGCGCCGATCGCCGAAGTGATGTGGTCGTAGCCCGGAGCAATGTCGGTTACGAGCGGACCTAACGTATAGAAAGGAGCGGCGTGGCACTTTTCGATCTGGCGCTCCATATTCTCCTTGATCTTGTGCAAGGGGACATGGCCCGGACCCTCGATGAACGCCTGCACATTCTTGTCCCATGCGCGGACAACCAGCTCACCCATCGTGTCGAGCTCGGCAAACTGTGCCTCGTCGTTGGCATCGTAGGTAGAGCCGGGGCGCAGACCGTCGCCCAGCGAGATGGCCACATCATACTGTGCCAATATGTCACAAATATCGTCGAAGTGCTCATACAGGAAACTCTCTTGGTCGTGAATAAGGCACCATTTGCTCATGATGCTGCCGCCACGGCTGACGATTCCGCACAGACGCTTGTCGGCCAGATGGACATTGTGCCGACGGATGCCGGCATGGATCGTGAAATAGTCGACCCCCTGCTCGCACTGTTCGATCAGCGTGTCCTTATAGATCTCCCACGAGAGCTCTTCCACCTTTCCGTTCACCTTCTCCAATGCCTGATAGATGGGCACTGTGCCGACGGGAACCGGGCAGTTTCGCACGATCCATTCGCGTGTCTCGTGGATATTGGCACCGGTCGAGAGGTCCATCAACGTGTCGCCGCCCCATTTACAACTCCATACGGCCTTGTCGACCTCTTCTTCGATGGAGGAGGTAGTGGCCGAGTTGCCGATGTTGGTGTTGATCTTGACCAGAAACTTACTGCCGATGATCATCGGTTCGCTTTCGGGGTGGTTGATGTTGGCCGGCAAGACGGCGCGCCCTGCGGCAATCTCACTGCGGACGAACTCTGGCGTGATGTGTGTCTCGATGCCCAGCTCGCGGCAATTCATATTCTCACGGATGGCGACATATTCCATTTCCGGCGTGATGATCCCCTGCTTGGCATAATACATCTGTGTGCAGCTTTTCCCTTTCTTGGCCCGATAGGGGAGTGCGATATGCTCGAAGCGGAGATGATCCAGACTCTTGTCGTCGCGGCGCATCTTGCCATATTCGGAGGTGATGCTCGGCAGCTGCTCCACATCGCCCCGCTCTAGAATCCAGGGTTCGCGCATACGGGGCAACCCTTTCTTGAGGTCAACCTCGACAGTAGGGTCGCTGAATGG
>CAVJQR010000139.1:0-1100 GCA_963651605.1 Agathobaculum sp. | reverse complement strand
CTCGGCAGCTGCTCCACGTCGCCCCGCTCCAGAATCCAGGGTTCGCGCATACGGGGCAACCCTTTCTTGAGGTCGACCTCGACAGTAGGATCGCTAAACGGACCGCTGGTGTCGTAGATATAGACCGGATCGTTGGGTGTCATCACCTTTTTGCCGTCCACGACATTGACAGAAGGTGTCAGATTTACTTTCTGCATTCCCACACGGAGAAAGGGAAAAAGCTCGCCTTTCATGTAGGCTTTTTCCCGTTGAGCGTATGCTTTTTTGTCGTCTACCTTGTTCATGACCGTAGTCTTTTTTATTGGTTAAGGAATGCAGTGAGCGGCGAGGATGCCTCGGCTACTGAAGTGAAAGAGACACTTCCCAGGCCTGCTTCGTAGGCTTCGCGGCCTGCTTCGACGGCTTTTTGGAAGGCTTTCGCCATCTTCTCGGGATCGGCTGCTACGGCAATGGCCGTGTTGACCAATACGGCTGATGCTCCCAACTCCATGGCTTCGGCAGCATGACTCGGCGCGCCGATACCGGCATCGACAACAACCGGGATATTGGCCTGCTCGATGATGATCTGCAAGAAGTCGCGTGTGCGCAAACCGCGGTTGGTTCCGATCGGGGCGCCCAATGGCATGACGGTGGCAGCGCCGACCTCCTCGAGGCGTTTACACAATACCGGGTCGGCCTGGCAGTAAGGCAATACGACGAATCCCATCTTGACCAGCTGCTCGGTTGCCTTCAACGTCTCTGTCGAGTCGGGAAGGAGATAGCGTGGGTCGGGATGGATCTCCAATTTCAACCAGTTGGTTCCGAAGGCTTCGCGTGACAGTTGTGCGGCCAATATTGCCTCTTCGGCATCGCGTACGCCCGAGGTGTTCGGCAACAGTTGGATATTTGTATGGACGATATGCTTCAGCATGTCATCCTCTTTGTCGTCTAAGTCAATACGTTTCATGGCGACCGTAACCATTTCCGAGCCGGAAGCCAGGATCGCCTTCTCCATGATTTCATTCGATTTGAATTTCCCTGTACCTAAGAACAGGCGGGAAGAGAACTCTTTCCCTGCAATCACTAATTTATCCATAAGAATGTTTTTTGAGTTGTATAAG
>CAVJQR010000138.1:0-7723 GCA_963651605.1 Agathobaculum sp. | reverse complement strand
GCCGAGGACCGACCGAGAAGTTCGGCAGTTTCGAAAATATTTTTCGGCAACAAACTGCAGTTTCATGCCGACCAAACTGCAGTTCATTCGGGAGAAAACTCGAGTTTCATGCCGAGAAAACTGCAGTTTTATGCGGAGAAACTTTTTCAAAGCACGGCAATTGTTTCCGAACAATGGCCGAACGGCCGAAAAACGGTTCTTTTATTTCTCCGCAACCCCTTTCCATTTCGTAAAATGATTTGTATATTTGCCCAACAAAACAACATCGAAAGAGAATGACGATACAAGAAGATATTAAAAACGCTTGTGAAGTGATGCGGGCCGGAGGTGTGATACTTTATCCGACAGATACCATTTGGGGAATCGGATGCGATGCCACCAACGAGGCCGCAGTCCGAAAGGTATACGAACTGAAAAAACGTACAGACAGCAAAGCGATGCTGGTATTGATAGACAGTACCGCCAAGTTGGAGGCCTATGTAGCCGATGTGCCGGACATTGCCTGGGATCTGATCGAGGTGGCCGACAAGCCCTTGACCATTATCTACTCGCAAGGCAAGAACTTGGCGCCCAACCTGTTGGCGGCAGACGGCAGCGTCGGCATCCGCGTGACGCAAGAACCCTTTTCGCAAAGCCTTTGCGCCCAGTTCCGCAAGCCGTTGGTTTCGACCTCGGCCAACATCAGCGGTGAACCATCGCCCGCCAATTTTTCGGAAATAGCTGAAGCCATCCGCAACGGAGTAGATTATATTGTAGAATATCGTCAGGACGATAGGAGCAAAGCGGCCCCATCGAGCATCATCAAATTGGGCGAAGGCGGTCTGTTTCAACTAATCCGATAGTGAGATGAGCGAACGCCGGCAAATAGGAAAGTATGTCGTGTCCGATTTTCTGACGGCGGCGGTGGCGTGGTTTGTCTTCAACCTCTGCCGCTACTATCAATTGGTCGTCTACAACGAAGCCTCTTCGTTGGCGCACTTCTTGACCTATCGCAGCGTCTTGCTCGGGGAGTTGTGCATCCCTTTCTTCTGGCTTGTCATCTACTATTTCTCAGGTTATTACAATCGGCCGGTACGCCGTTCGCGCATCACGGAGATATGGTTGACATTCGTCTCGTCGCTGATCGGCGTGACGACGATCTTTTTCGTCCTTGTCATCGACGAGATGCCCGCCTCGTATCGGGTCTACTACAACTTCCTCACGGAGATGTTCGTGCTGCACTTCGGCTTCACCTATGCGGCTCGTCTCTTCCTGACGAATGGAATCATACAAGATATCAAAGCGGGGAAGATCATCCGTCGCGTACTCTTCTTCGGTGTGGGAAACCAGGCCCGGACGCTGTCCGAACAGCTGAAGCGGTTAGGGTATCAGACGGTAGGATTTGTTCGGGTGACTCCTGCGGAAACAGCCCGGGTGGAGGACAACAAAATAGTGGGCGATGCAGAGCATTTCGACCAACTCTTCAACCAATATGCGGCAGATGAGCTGATTGTAGCGAGCGAAGCATTGCAAGGAAGTGATCTTTCGATACTGCTTTACCAACTTTTCCCCTACAAGCGTCCCATCAAAGTGTGGGTCGACAAGCGGACATCGCTCTTTTCGAAAGTGCGACTGAACACACCGTTGAGTGTGCCGTTGGTCGATGTGACGGAAAACAACTTCTCACCGGCAGCACGAAACATCAAGCTTTGGGGCGACCGCCTCGTCTCGGTCTGCGTGTTGATTCTCCTCTCGCCGCTCTTTATATATGTAGCATGGCGGGTGAAACGCGACTCGCCCGGCCCGATTCTCTACAAGCAAGAGCGCATCGGGCTGCATGGAAAGCCGTTTTGGATCTATAAATTCCGCACCATGTATATGGGTGCCGAGGCCAACGGACCGATGCTCTCGAAAGAAGACGACAAGCGAATCACCCCATTCGGCTCGTTCATGCGAAAATATCGTCTCGACGAACTGCCGCAGTTTTGGAATGTATTGAAAGGCGACATGGCTCTGGTGGGGCCACGTCCCGAACGAAAATATTACATTGATCAGATCGTCCAAAGGGCGCCCTACTATTATCTGCTGCACAATGTGCGGCCGGGCATCACCTCGTTGGGCATGGTCAAATATGGCTATGCCGGCAATGTGGACCAAATGCTGGAGCGGTTGGAGTACGATCTGCTATATTATGAAAACATGTCATTGACATTAGACTTGGCCATCCTCCTCTATACTGTCAAGACGGTGGTTACAGGGAAAGGAATTTGATATGATAACAATTAAAAAAGAATGGTTTTATAATTTTCTTGTCTGGCGAGGAAACAACATCAAAGAGAAGCACTTCGTGCTGGTTGTCAGTTTCCTGGTCGGCATCTGTACGGCCGCTTCGGCTATTCTTCTGAAGAATCTGATTCACATGATCCAGCATCTGTTGTCCGTCAACTTCGATGCAGACCAGGTGAACTTCCTCTATTTGCTCTATCCGGTGGTCGGTATTCTTCTGGCCGGTCTCTTCGTCAAATACATTGTTCGGGACGACATCAGCCATGGTGTGACAAAAATCCTCTATGCCATCTCACAACGTAAGAGCCGGATCAAACCCCATAACATGTGGACCTCCATCATTGCCAGCTCAGTGACCATTGGTTTTGGTGGATCCGTCGGAGCGGAAGCGCCTATCGTCTTGACGGGTGCCGCCATTGGTTCAAACCTCGGTCGCCTCTTCCGCCTCGAGCAGAAGACGCTGATGCTGTTGGTCGGGTGTGGTGCTGCCGGTGCCGTGGCCGGAATCTTCAAGGCTCCGATTGCCGGCTTGGTGTTCGTCATCGAAGTATTGATGCTTGACCTGACGATGACCTCCGTCCTTCCGCTGCTGATCACCTCGGTAACGGCCGCCACGGTCTCCTATATCTTTACGGGAACCGAGGCGATGTTCAAATTTTCACAGACGGAGCCGTTCATCATCGAGCGCATTCCGTATGTGATTATGCTGGGTGTCTTCTGCGGATTGGTTTCACTCTACTTCACCCGCGTCATGAACTGGACCGAGGGACAATTCCGCCGTTATGGCACGACCTTCTGGCGAAAGTTCATCATGGGCGGTTGCATCTTGAGTTTGCTGATCTTCATCTTCCCGCCTCTCTACGGTGAAGGTTACGATACCATTACCCATTTGTTGAACGGACAGTTCATCGATTTGATGGACAACAGTATGTTCTACTCGTTCAACACCTCTTATTTTGGCATCATCCTCTTCTTGGGTCTTATCCTGCTCACGAAGGTGTTCGCCTCAAGTGCCACCAACGGTGGTGGAGGTTGCGGTGGTATTTTCGCGCCAAGTTTGTATTTGGGTTGTATTGCCGGCTTCATTTTCGCCCATACCTCCAACTATTTTTCACTGACGATGTACCTTTCCGAGAAAAACTTCGCCTTGTTGGGGATGGCGGGTATCATGTCAGGCGTCATGCATGCCCCACTGACGGGTGTCTTTCTGATTGCCGAGCTGACGGGTGGTTATGATCTCTTCTTGCCATTGATGATTGTTTCGATCATGTCGTACATCACCATTCTGATGTTCGAACCGCACAGTATCTACTCTATGCGATTGGCTCAGAAGGGAGAGTTGCTGACCCACCACAAAGACAAGGCGGTGTTGACACTGCTCAGTTCCGACAATGTCATCGAACGTGACTTCCAAGTCGTCACGCCCGACATGACTTTAGGCGATATGGTGAAGGTCATCTCGCGAAGCAACCGCAACATGTTTCCGGTTGTCGACGAGAAAGGGGTGCTGTTGGGCATTGTCTTCTTGGACAATATCCGCAACATCATGTTCCGCCCCGAACTCTATACCCGTTTTCATGTCTCGAAATTCATGGTGTCGCCCGCAGCAAAAATCATCGTGAACACACCCATGGATCAAATCATGAAGACGTTTGACGATACAAAAGCCTGGAATTTGCCCGTTGTTGACAAGACCGGCCGCTATATGGGCTTCATGTCCAAATCAAAAATATTCAACTCTTACCGCGAGGTGTTGGTCGACAATTTCTCCGGAGATTAAGAGCAGTCATAACCAAACAGTGCACAAAAATATGAATAAGAAAGATTTACGAATCGTATATATGGGCACTCCCGACTTTGCTGTCGAGAGCCTTCGTGCCCTTGTTGAGGGAGGATACAACGTAGTGGGCGTCATCACCATGCCCGACAAACCGATGGGACGCCACGGAAGTGTGCTGCAAGCCAGCCCCGTGAAGCAATATGCCCAATCTGTCGGACTGCCGCTATTGCAGCCGGAGAAGCTAAAAGACGAGAGCTTCGTCGAGGCCTTGCGTGCATGGAAAGCCGACTTGCAGATCGTTGTTGCCTTCCGAATGCTGCCGGAGGTGGTATGGGCCATGCCCCGGTTGGGCACCTTCAACCTGCACGCCTCGCTACTTCCCCAATATCGTGGGGCGGCACCCATCAACTGGGCCGTGATCAATGGCGACACGGAGACGGGCGTCACGACATTCTTCTTGAAGCATGAGATAGATACCGGCATGATCATCCGGCAGCAACGCTTGCCGATTGCCGACACCGACGACGTGGAAACAGTACATGACCGGCTGATGGCAATGGGTGCCTGCCTGGTGACAGAGACGGTGGACCTCATCCTTTCGGGCGAAGTAGAGACCATTCCGCAAGAACAGTTCTATAAAAATGAAACAGAGTTGCGCCCTGCTCCGAAGATTTTCAAGGAGACTTGCCGCATCGATTGGAATAGACCGATGAAAAAGGTGTACGACTTCATCCGTGGATTGTCCCCCTACCCTGCTGCATGGACGGAACTGACATCAAACGAGGATTCCTCGAAACGCCAAGTTCTGAAGATCTATCAAACAGAGAAGCGCCCGGCAACCCACTCTTTCCCTATCGGTTCGCTCCACTCTGACGGAAAGAGTTATATCGATGTGGCCGTTGAAGGTGGGTATTTACGGATTCTTTCTCTGCAGTTGGCAGGCAAAAAACGTCTTTCGACGGTCGATTTCCTGAACGGATTCAAATCTGCAGAGCAACATCATGTAGAATAAAAATCACTACATATAGTGATTGCCTATGTGCTCATTTTGAAGTTTCTTTGCAGCCGTTATAAAACCTAAAGACAAATGAAGCGATTATTCGGAATAGCGGCTATGATCTTTTCAATGGGCACTCCGGCCTATTCTATCAATGACCGGACTGTATCCAACGATACGATCCGGACATTCAACCTCGAGGAGGTCGTTCTCACCTCCTCCACCAAAGAGACCAACGACCTTCGTACCTTACCGGCGGCCGTCACGGTCTTGTCCCCGCAACAGATCATCGGCCGTCAGGTGGATGCTCTTAAGGACATAAGCACCTACGTGCCAAATCTTTACATTCCAGATTATGGAGCAAAACTGACTTCTGCCATCTATATCCGAGGCATTGGTGCCCGTAGCAGTGGACAATCAATCGGTATGTATGTAGACAATGTTCCCTACTTGGACAAAAGCACGTTCAACTTTGAGCTGACCGATATCCAACGGATCGAAGTGTTGCGCGGCCCGCAAGGTACGTTATACGGACGAAATGCCATGGGAGGTATTGTCAACATCTATACGATCTCCCCTTTCGATTTCCAAGGGAAGAAAGTGGCTGTTTCGGCCGGTAACTACGGACAGTTCAAGGTCAAGGCATCCCACTACGGCAAGCTCAGCGACAAGTTTGGTTTTACGGCCGGAGTCTATTACAACCGCAACAATGGTTTCTTCACAAACGAGTATAACGGCGAGAAGGCAGACAAGGAAGAGTCGGTCGGAGGGCGAATCCGCTTGGAGGGCCGCTTGA
Organism: Agathobaculum sp.; assembly: GCA_963651605.1. GTDB lineage: Bacteria > Bacteroidota > Bacteroidia > Bacteroidales > Tannerellaceae > Parabacteroides. Next base: position 1,885 of record CAVJQR010000138.1, on the reverse strand, counting down.
ATCCTCATTTCAAGATCGCCTACACCTTTTCGGGGGATTATACGGATCAAGGCGCTTTTCCTTACGGACTATACGACACGGAGACAGGCAACGTGGCGCCAGTCAGCATCAATGATCCATCGTCCTACCAGCGAACAATGTTGGCCAATAGCTTGCTGATGGAGTACAAGGCCCGGACGTTTGTCTTCAACAGTACGACCGGCTACCAATATCTGAACGATGACATGAAGATGGATCAGGACTTTTCTCCCAAATCAATCTTTACACTCAACCAATTGCAGCGACAACATGCGCTCAGCCAGGAGTTGACGTTCAAGAGTGTAGCGGACACCCACTATCAATGGTCGTTCGGTTTGTATGGATTCTACAATCATCTGAGCACAGACGGGCCGGTCACCTTCAAGGAAGAGGGCATCCAACAGATCTTACAACCCGTCTTTGACCGGCTCAAGACGAACAATCCGAAAATGCCATCGCTGAAGATTACCGACAAGGAACTGTATATACCCGGCAGTTTCCAAACACCATCGTTCGGCATTTCGCTGTTCCATCAATCGACCTATAACGATCTCTTCGTGGAGGGCCTTTCACTGACTGCCGGACTGCGTGTCGATTACGAAAAGCAGAAGCTCAGCTACCAATCGGAAGCCAAGATGAATATGTCGGCAACCATGGGGCCGATTACGATTCCTCTGAGCGATATGTATGAAGCGACCGTCATGGACGAGCACATTCATCAGGACTTCTGGCAAATCCTTCCCAAAATATCTCTGAAATATGCCTGTAGCCCATCGACCTACACCTATTTCTCTGTGACAAAAGGATACAAGGCAGGAGGATATAATGTACAGATGTCGGCCGATGTCATGCAGGCACAAATGAAATATGACATGATGAGTGCGTTCAGCCAAATGATACCCGGCGAGTTACAGACCCCGGATCCTATCGAGAAAGTGGCGGCCTACAAACCCGAAAAGAGCATCAACTACGAACTGGGTACGCGAAGCGAACTCATCGGCAACCGTCTCAATGCCGAACTGACGCTCTTCTATATGGATATTCGTGATTTGCAAATCACACAGTTTGTCAATAGTGGGAACGGGCGCATCCTGACCAATGCCGGAAAAGCACGAAGCATGGGGGTAGAAGCCTCGCTCCGAGCCCGCATCTCATCCGACCTTTCAGCCGACTGGAGTTACGGCTATACGCATGCCGTCTTCCGCGACTACAACAACGGCAAGGAGGATTTCGAAGGAAAATGTGTGCCTTATACCCCACGCCATACCACCAACGTCGGACTTCAATATGCCCATACCTTGCGAGGAAAGTGGTTGGATCAAGTATATGCCTCAGCCCAGCTCAGCGGAACAGGGAAGATTTACTGGACAGAACAGAATGATATCTGCCAGCCTTTCTACCTGACGCTCAATGCCCGTGCGGGCGTTCGGAAAGGAATTGTGAACGTATCGCTTTGGGGGCGCAATCTGACCAATACCCGCTACGCCGCCTTCTATTTCGAATCGTTCAGCAATCCGTTCATCCAATTGGGCAAACCGCTGCAATTCGGAGCGGAGATTGCCATCACACTCTAAAGACGACAGAAAAGCGGTGCCGATGAGGAAAAAAATTCATGGGCATGATTTCAAAAAAAGGTCGGCATGATTTTTTTCATTCATGCCGACCTTTTTTGAAAAAGCTCGGGAGCTTTTTTCTGCGATTCCTCGAGCCTCTCTATCCTACTGCTGATGCTGCTTTTCAAGATGTCCGTCTGATCTGTTGTTTGTCAAAACAGACGTGGAAGGAAGTCCACCAAATATTTTCTCCAATTCTCCCAGCTATGGCCGCCATCGGTCTCATGATATAAATATTTCAGTCCGGCTTGATC
>CAVJQR010000137.1:2389-7724 GCA_963651605.1 Agathobaculum sp. | reverse complement strand
GTTTTCTCGGGAGTAAACTTTTAAAAACTCGGAAGTTGTTAAATAATGGATGGTATATAAAAACAAAAAAGGCTGCGACATGATTGCCACAGCCTTCTTTATTGTTTTGATAGATGTATTATTGCGTCACCAATTCTGCCACCTTGATTCTAAACACCAATGTAGTATAAGGCTTGATAGTTACCGAACCACTCGAGCTACCTGATACCCCATAGCCCAATGAATACGGTATCCATACTTCCCACTCATCGCCTACATGCATATGTTGTATGGCAGTCGCCCAACCATCGATGAAGCCTGTTCCGACAACACCCTCGATCGGATCGGTGTCATCCTCCAATTTTGAGTCAAAGACTTGGCCTTCTGACAACACATCATCCCGATTGGCGATATAGTTTCCATCTTCATCCGCAATTAAACAACCTTTATAATAACATTTTACCGTACTACTATAATAGATCGTCTCCGTACCTTCTCCTTTTTGGATTACCTTATACAGGATTTTTCCATTGCCGGATTCGGAATTAATATAGCTGATGCCATCATCATATTGACGCTTGTCGAAGGCATCAATATTGGCCGCTTTCCATTCTTCATCGACAGGAAGGTAGGTATCATCATCATCATCTGAGCAACTTGCAACGAACAGCAAGCTGCACAACATCAAGGCTATATGCCAATACTTAGTTATCATATGCTTATTCTTCTACGATTTTTTTCAACAAGCTCTTCATGCTGACCTTCTCAGAAATGATATTGTGCAACTGATCGATGCTAACACGCTCTTGCTCCATGGTGTCACGGAAACGGATAGTTACACAATTGTCTTTCAAAGTGTCGTGATCGACGGTGATACAATACGGCGTTCCGATTGCGTCCTGACGGCGATAACGTTTTCCGATAGAGTCTTTTTCGTCGTACTGACAACGGAAATCGAAGCGCAACAATTGCATGATTTCTTCTGCTTTTTCAGGCAGACCATCTTTCTTTACCAACGGCAATACGGCCAATTTCACAGGGGCCAATGCTGCCGGCAACTTCAATACAACACGAGTTTCTCCATTCTCCAATGTCTCTTCGCAATAAGCTCCGGCCATAACACTCAAGAACATACGATCGACACCGATAGAGGTCTCGATGACAAACGGCGTATAGCTCTGGTTCAATTCAGGATCGAAATATTGGATCTTCTTGCCTGAGAATTTCTCATGCTGGCTCAAATCGAAGTTCGTACGGCTATGAATACCCTCAACCTCCTTGAATCCAAACGGCATTTCAAACTCGATATCTGTTGCAGCATTAGCATAGTGAGCCAACTTTTCGTGATCGTGGAAACGATATTTGTTGTCGCCCAAACCCAAAGCCTTGTGCCATTTCAAACGAGTCTGCTTCCATTTGTTGAACCAGTTGATCTCTTCGCCCGGACGAACAAAGAACTGCATTTCCATTTGTTCAAATTCACGCATACGGAAGATGAACTGACGAGCTACGATTTCATTACGGAAAGCTTTACCGATCTGAGCAATACCGAACGGAATCTTCATACGGCCGGTCTTCTGCACGTTCAAGAAGTTAACGAAAATACCTTGGGCTGTCTCCGGACGAAGGTAAACCTTCATGGCTGCATCGGAAGTTGAACCCATTTCTGTCGAGAACATCAAGTTGAACTGACGAACATCTGTCCAGTTGCGAGTGCCTGAAATAGGACAAACAATCTCACAATCCAAAATCAACTGACGCAAATCTTCGAAATTTGAATCGTTCATGTCTTTCGAATAGCGGGCATGGATTTCATTCCACTTGGCTTGGTGCTCCAATACACGAGGGTTGGTTGCGCGGAATTCGGCTTCATTGAAAGCTTCGCCATATTTCTTGGCTGCCTTGGCAACCTCCTTATTAATTTTCTCCTCGATCTTAGCCAAATGATCTTCGATCAAGACATCTGCACGATAACGTTTCTTTGAATCTCTGTTATCGATCAATGGATCATTAAATGCATCTACATGGCCTGATGCTTTCCAAATCGTAGGGTGCATGAAAATAGCAGAGTCCAAACCGACTACATTCTCATGCAGCAATGTCATGCTGTCCCACCAATATTTCTTAATATTGTTCTTCAACTCTACACCGTTCTGGCCGTAATCATAAACTGCGCCCAGTCCATCATAAATTTCTGAGGAAGGAAATACAAAACCATACTCCTTACAGTGCGATACTAATTTCTTAAAAACATCTTCTTGTGCCATAATAGAATAATATTCAATTATACATTTTCCCTTATTGATTCTGCAAAGTAAGTGATTTTTTCATTAAAAATGATGGTATATATTTATAAAAATAGTATCTTTACAGCAATTAATCAGTCGTTTTGACTTAAATCTCTTAAATTTACCATGATGAAATCTGAATTGCCGCGCCGTAAATTCTTGAAGCAAGTATTGGCGCTCTCAGCTGTATCTTCTATTCCTTCATTTTGGATTCCTTCGAAAGCACATGCCGCCGCTCGTGTAAGTGCCAACGATCGGGTTAACATTGCATTTATAGGTATAGGTAATAGAGGGGGCGAAATAGCCAAGGAATTGTACAACACGGGATTATGTAATGTCGTAGCTCTCTGCGATGTAGATATGGGAGCTAAGCATACACAAGAAATAATTTCGATGTTTCCAAAAGTACCACGCTATCAAGATTTCCGGAAAATGTTCGACCAAATGGGCGACAAGATCGATGCTGTAACTGTTGGTGTCCCGGATCACTCTCATTTTCCTATCACTATCGAAGCAATGGCACACGGCATTCATGTATATGTCGAGAAACCGATGGCCCGTACCTTCCAAGAAATTGAGATCATGATGCGCGCCGCCAAAAAATATGGTGTGGTTACCCAAATGGGAAACCAAGGACATTCGGACGCAAATTACTTCCAATTCAAAGCCTGGAAAGAAGCAGGTATCATCAAAGATGTCACAGCTATTACCGCCCACATGAACAACTCGCGCCGTTGGCATGGGTGGAATCCTAACATCAAACACATGCCGATGGGAGAACCAATTCCCGAAACAATGGACTGGGATACCTGGTTAGGCGTCGTACAACACCATGATTATAACCACGATTATCACCTTGGACAGTGGCGTTGTTGGTATGATTTCGGTATGGGAGCGTTGGGCGATTGGGGGGCTCATATTATTGATACCGCACATCAGTTCTTGGATTTGGGATTACCGACTGAGGTAAATCCGCTCTATCTGAAAGATCATAATCCATTCTTCTTCCCAATGTCGTCAACAATCTTGTTCAAGTTTCCAAAACGTGGCGACATGCCTGCTTGCGACATCACGTGGTATGACGGATTAGATAATATACCTACTGTGCCGGAAGGCTATGGCGTTTCTGAATTGGATCCAAACATTCCGACTGTTGCCGGCGGAAAAATTCAACCGGCTAAGCTGAATCCGGGTAAGGAAATCTATTCGAAAGAGCTGACATTCAAAGGTGGTTCACACGGAAGTACCCTTTCCATCATCCCGAGCGAAAAGGCCAAAGAGATGGAATCACACTTGCCGGAAGTGCCAAAGAGCCCATCCAACCACTATGCCAACTTCTTATTGGCCTGCCAAGGGAAAGAGAAAACTCGTTCTCCGTTCGAAATAGCCGGACCTTTGAGCCAAGTATTCTGCTTAGGAGTATTGGCACAACGACTCAACAGAAAACTGGTTTTCGACCGTGAAACGAAGCAAATTACCAACGATTCGTTTGCCAATCAGATGCTGGTGGGACAACCTCCGCGCCAAGGTTGGGAGCAATATTACAATGTATAAGATGACTTATATTAAAGGAATAGTTGCTGCACTGCTGTTTTGCGGATATTGTACGACTTTGTCTGCACAGACTAAGTGGATAGATCCCCAAACGGCAGTGGATCATCCTATCCATGGACAATATTGGCAGGATGAATTGAAAGGAACCTATTATCGTTTGCCCCAAAGAGCGGAAAAGCAGGTAAAAAAAGCTATTTGGTATTTGTCTAAACAGTCGGCCGGCTTGTCTGTCGTATTCCGCAGTAATGCTCCTGAAATAAAGGTACGTTATGGCGTCGGTGGGGGATTCGCCATGCCACATATGCCATCGACCGGTGTTTCAGGTGTAGACTTATATGCTATCGATCAAAATGGAAGGGAGCGATGGTGTGCCGGAAAATACCATTTTGCCGACACAGTCACCTATTCATACAGCAACTTGACATACGATACAAGGGACCGCGGATATGAATACCATCTCTATCTTCCGCTTTACAATGATGTAAAATGGATGGAGATCGGTGTTCCGGACAGTTGTGCTCTCACGTTTGAACCGGCATCTTTGGAAAAACCGTTGGTGGTATACGGCACCTCTGTGGCTCAAGGGGCTTGCGCTTCTCGTCCGGGTATGGCGTGGAGTACCATCGTCGAACGGGAATTAGGGCATCCGGTGATCAACCTCGCATTCTCCGGTAACGGAAAGATGGAGCCGGAGGTGTATGATCTTTTGGCTGAAATCGATGCCAAACTTTTCATCATTGACTGTATGCCCAACTTACCCGGCGAAGAATCTGTCATGGTATACCCCCGTACACTCGATGGCATTCGTAAACTCCGAAAAAAAAGTAATGCGCCAATTCTTCTTGTTGAGCACAGCGGTTATACAAATGAATTCACCAACTCCCCGAGAGAAGAGGAATATCGACTGGCTAATCAAGAACTTAAGCGGGCTTATAACTCGCTGATTGGAGAGGGGATCCGTAATCTTTACTACATGACAAAAGAGGAAATAGGCCTCTCTATGGACGGAATGGTGGAAGGTATTCATCCGAACGATTTGGGAATGCGCGAACATGGTGACGGATATATCCGCAAAATCCGTGAAGTTCTGCATGAAGATTGTAATCTCCGTACCGTTTTCACTCCATGCAAGCAACGTCGTGACGGATATGATTGGAATGGTCGTCATGAATCAATTCTGAAAATGAACAGAGAGCAGGCACCTGATATTTTAATGATCGGCAATTCCATCACCCACTACTGGGCAGGAGAGCCAACAGCCGGCATCATAAGAAACAAAACTGCTTGGGATAAGTTGTTCTCCGGTAAAGTTGCCCGCAATTTAGGCTTTGGATGGGATAAAATAGAGAATGCTTTGTGGCGTATCTATCACGGGGAATTGGATGGATACGATGCAAAGAAAATATTCATGTTGATGGGAACAAACAATCTGGACTCCAACTCGGATGAAGAAATTGTCCAAGGTATCCAAGAATTGGTAAGGGCCATCAAGCTACGCCAACCAAAAGCCAAGC
>CAVJQR010000137.1:0-2334 GCA_963651605.1 Agathobaculum sp. | reverse complement strand
AGCTATATGTATGCGGAATTCTTCCCCGTTCATGGAAAGAGAGCCGTATCACTGAGATTAATCGTATGCTAAAGTTCCGACTACAACCCGATGAAATCACGTTCATTGATATGTCTGCTACCTTCTCAAAAGCGGATGGATCCATCAATTCTTCTCTTTTCTCGGATGGTTGTCACCCGACAGAGGAAGGATATACTCGCATGGCCGAAGCATTGAAACCTTTTGTAGACGAATAAGCAACTCAAAATAATAGAATATAAAAGCCTCAAGATTGGATTTTTTGCATTTCTATCTTGAGGCTTTTTATTATACATAAGACATTATCATTCAAATAAATACATCAACTTTTCATCTGATCAAGTGTTTTTTGCTGAAATATAGAAGAGAATATGATAATCATCGAACATTAAATATCTCTATCTTTGCACCAAAAAATTATAAATCTTTACAAAAAAATGGAATCAATTCTTTTTTTGGGTCTCGGACTAAATGCATGGCTGACGATCATTTTGGTTTTCACCATGTTTAGTCTGATGATGTTCACTAAACTTCCTGCAGAATTTGTCTTTTTAGGTGGCATGGGGTTCTTGTTTGTTACAGGGATTCTTACCCCTGATGAAGCATTGGGCGGATTCAGTTCTTCGTCTGTTGTAACCATTGGTGTACTCTTCGTGGTGATTGCCGGATTAGTAAACAGTGGCGTGATACATTGGATGGTAAAAAATCTATTGGGAACCCCCTCATCTTATAATAAAACAATTGTTAGATTGATGGTTCCCGTAGCCGTTTTGAGTTCTGTATTAAGCAACACCACGGTAGTGGCATTGTTTATTAATGTGGTGAAAATATGGGCAAAAAAGTTGAATATTGCCCCCTCAAAACTGCTCATTCCTCTTAGTTATGCTTCTTGTTTTGGTGGAATTTGTACATTGATCGGTACTCCTCCTAACCTGATTATTTCCGGAATGTTGCAAAATGACAATCCAACCATACATATGAATATTTTCATTACTACGCTCCCCGGACTATTTTGTCTTGCAGTAGGAATTATTTCTATGTTGGCTATGCAGAAACTCCTTCCCGTAAGAAAATCGCCGGATATGGCATTAAATGCAACAGATGAGTACACGGTCGAACTGCTTGTTCCCTCCGATTGTAAGATTGTCGGCCAAACCATAAGCGAAGCCGGACTCAATAATGTATCGGGTGGACGCCTGTTTGAAATCGTACGCTTCGACAATGCTATCATCACTCCCGTTGCAGACGACGAATTCTTGATGGGTGGAGACCGACTTATATTCTCCGGTGAAATCGATGCATTACTGGAACTGCGTGAAACCTATGGACTGACTTCAGCCCCACACCATGTATTTTCGCTTAATGAGCAAGATTCCAAACGACAATTATTTACGGCTACAGTAAAACGTGGAGGATGCTTAATCGGAAATTCTATGGATATGATTGACTTCGAAGAACATAATAACGTAGCCCTTGTGGCAATTGTGCGTGAAGGCGAACGCATCAATGTCAATCCACGCTCCGAGAAATTACAATATGGCGATACATTATTACTCGAATGTCCTGCCTCACAAGCAAATATCTTCCGTGAAGCGGTATCAAAAGATTTGCATTTTTTGGATTCTCCCGCCGTTCCGACCATTGGAAAGAGTACAATCATCTCATCTGTCATCATGATCAGCATGGTATTACTCTCCACCTTTAATGTTCTAAGCTTGTTGCAGAGCTGTTTCTTGGCTGCTTTTGCCATGCTTGTTACCAAGTGTTGTACTACCACACAAGCATGGAAATCCATCAATTGGGAGATTCTTATGATATTTGCAGGTTCAATTTGTTTAGGAACAGCTATTGCCAAGACCGGAGTTGCTACTTCCATGTCCAACGCCATCCTTGGTGTCTGTGGTTCAAATGCCATGGTCGCACTTATTTGTATCTGCTTTGTGGCAACATTCCTCACAGAATTTATCAGCAACACAGCATGTGCGGCCATGTTCTACCCAATAGCCTATAAAACCGCTGTCTCGCTTGGTGCGAATCCAATCACTTTTTGTATTGCATTGATGATTGCCGTTTCATCAAGTTTTGCCACTCCAATCGGTTCACCTACTCATATGTTAGTATATGGAGAGGGAGGTTATCGGTTTACAGACTTCATGAAAGTGGGCTTGTTCATGAACATTGTTATTCTGGCTGCCAATATTTTCATCGTTTCTATTCTCTTCCCACTATAATAGAAACCTGTTTTTTTACAAAATAGAATAACCATTTCGGTTATATTTCAAGGAACTAACAAGTGAGTGTTTATAATCATCATGA
>CAVJQR010000136.1:6575-7826 GCA_963651605.1 Agathobaculum sp. | reverse complement strand
ACACAATTGTACGAGGCTGCTTGTTATCTGTTGACATTCATCCTTTGTATGTGGCTATACTTTAAGAAAGAGGCTTGGAAGAAAGAGGGATTTATCTTCGGCATCTTTATGATATGTATATTTGCTTCACGTTTCTTTATCGAGTTCTTGAAGAATGATCAGGAAGATTTCGAAGCGGGTATGTTGTTGAATATGGGACAGCTTCTGAGTATACCATTTGTGCTTGCCGGCTGTTACTTCGTTTGGAGGTCCCAACGGAAAGTAAAAGAAGAAATATCACAATTCTAAATAATGACATATAATTATGAGATTAATTATTGAACCGAATTACGAGCAGCTGTCTAAATGGGCTGCAAACTATGTGGCTGCAAAAATCAAAGCTGCTAATCCTACTGCAGAAAAACCGTTTGTGTTGGGTTTGCCTACCGGTTCTTCTCCTTTGGGAATGTATAAGAACTTGATTGAATTGAATAAGCAAGGGGTTATTTCCTTTCAGAATGTGATCACTTTCAATATGGATGAGTATGTAGGTCTGCCGAAAGAACATCCGGAAAGCTATCACTCTTTCATGTGGAATAACTTCTTCAGCCATATAGATATTAAGCCGGAAAATGTAAACATCTTGAACGGTAATGCGGAAGACATCGAAGCTGAATGCGCATCTTACGAGGCTCGTATCAAAGCTGCCGGTGGAGTTGACTTGTTCTTGGGTGGTATTGGTCCTGATGGTCATATCGCTTTCAACGAACCGGGGTCATCGTTGGCATCACGTACTCGCATGAAAACGTTGACAACTGATACAATCATTGCCAATTCTCGCTTCTTCGAAAATGATGTGAACAAGGTTCCTAAGACTGCAGTTACGGTTGGTGTTGGCACAGTCTTGGATGCTAAAGAGGTATTGATTATGGTGAACGGCCACAACAAAGCACGTGCTTTGCAGCAAGCCGTTGAGGGTGCTGTAAACCAAATGTGGACGATCACGGCATTGCAGTTACATCCGAAAGGAATTATCGTCTGTGATGAGGCTGCTTGCGAGGAATTGAAAGTCAGCACCTATCGCTACTTCAAGGACATTGAGAAAGATCATTTGTGCCCTTGTTCTTTGTTGAAATAACAGAACGAAGTAATAATAGAACGCCACGGATTTCTTATCTGTGGCGTTTTTATTTTTATTCTTCTAATAATCCATAAGGTTCCCCAAGGCAACTTTCAAAGCATGGTTTGAATGAATGCAGATAGGTTCAAAAA
>CAVJQR010000136.1:0-6565 GCA_963651605.1 Agathobaculum sp. | reverse complement strand
GTGGAGAAGAATATAAAAAAGGAAAGTCATTATCCCTACTACGCTTTCGGGATAATGACTTTTACACTAAAAATAGAAATATTCTAAGGATAAATCCTTAAACTTGTTCACTGCAAATATACATCCTCATGCATGACAACGGAATGACAAATCCATTTCATTTTCATGTCATTATTGGCACATATGGCAACCTGAACACTTGGATAATTCTCCACGGAAACGTTTTTCCACCAATTTTTTCAGGCGCTCTTTCAATGCGTCTAATTGGATATGTTCAAGAACATCGGCCGTGAATGCAACGCTGAGCAGCATCTGCGCCTCGTTTCGTGGAATGCCTCGGCTTTGCATGTAGAACAAAGCGTTTTCATCCAACTGGCCGGTACTCATGCCATGTGAGCATTTTACGTCGTCGGCATAGATTTCCAGTTGGGGTTTGCTATACATACGGCATTCGCGTGTTTCGCACAGATTGCGGTTGGTCTGGTATGCTTCTGTTTTGTCGGCCCCCTGTTTTACTAAGATCTTGCCGCTGAACGCTCCTGTCGATCGGTCGTTCAAAACGTTTTTGAACAGTTCATTGCATGTACAATTCTTGGCTTCATGGGTAACCAATGAGTAGGTATCCAAATGTTGTTCACGATCCAAAACAGACATACCGCACAATGATATTTCAGCATGTTCGCCCTCTAATGTCACATAGTAGTTATTGCGTGTGAGCCCGTTGGTCAGTGTAATGCCATTAACCACGACATGTGAAGAGGCTGCTTGCTTGACATGCAACGAAGAGAAGCGCGAAGTTGACACGCTGCTCTCTTCCAAATCGTAATAGTCTATACGGGAGTTCTCTGCAGCGAAGAGTTCTATGACTTGCGTGCTGAGGAATTTGACATCATCAATACTATGGTCACAAACCAACAATTTGGCTTCGGTGTTCTCTTCGGCAATGATCAGTACACGGCGGTTGACCATCATATCCACGTCACTACGCATGACGTTGATCAATTGGATAGGGCGATCGATCACCGTGTTCTTGGGAACGTAGATAACGAATCCGTCTTGGGCGAACATTGTGTTCAAGGCGGTGATCCCGGTGCCATTGTTTCCAACAGCTTGTCCGTAATAGCGGGCGGCTATCGCCGGATGCTCTTGGGCAAATTTGCACAAGCTACCAACAAAAACCCCTTCGGGAAGGTGGCCTTTTGGCAGGTCTTTATTGTAGAAGGAGTCGTTGACCATGAAATAGAGGAACGTACTCAAGTTCGGTACGTCGCATCGAAATACGTCATTTGGATTGACCGGAATCTCCAACCGATTGATGTTTATTCCATAGTCAGGAGCAAAGGCCTTCTCTACATCGGTGTATTTATAGTCTTCACCCTTCAATGATGGAAAGCCCATCTGCTCGAAATCTTTAAATGCCGCCGGGCGCAATGCGTTGAGAACCGATGCGCTTTTTTGGCATATTAAAGACTCATACCTGGAGAATATGTCAATATATTGTTGTTCCGCTTTCATAGGTCACCCATTTCTTTTTTAATCCAGTCATATCCTTTCTCTTCCAGTTCGAGAGCAAGCTCAGGGCCTGCGGTTTTGACAATACGACCTTTGTAGAGAACATGGACAATGTCCGGCTTGATATAATCCAACAGACGCTGATAGTGCGTAATAACAATGGTGGCATTGTCATTCGTTTTCAATTTGTTGACGCCGTTTGCCACGATACGCAATGCATCAATATCCAATCCGGAGTCGGTCTCATCCAGAATAGACAGTTTGGGATCCAACATAGCCATCTGGAAGATCTCGTTCCGTTTCTTTTCTCCGCCTGAGAACCCTTCGTTAACGCTTCGGCTGGCCAGTTTGTTGTCCAGCTCGACGATGGCACGTTTTTCACGCATCATCTTCAAAAAGTCAGTGGCCGATACTTGAGGAAGCCCCTTATATTGGCGATGGGCATTGACGGCAGCGCGCATGAAATTCACCATGCTTACGCCTGGAATTTCAACAGGATATTGGAAACTCAGGAAGATACCTTCGCAGCTTCGAGTCTCAGGTGCCATTTCCAACAGATTCTTTCCGTTGAAAAGTACTTCTCCTTCTGTCACGGTGAAAGCAGGGTTGCCAACCAAGACACTACTCAAGGTGCTTTTTCCCGAACCATTTGGCCCCATAATGGCATGCACTTCGCCGGCTTTTACCGAGAGGTTGATTCCTTTTAATATCTCTTTGCCATTGACATTGGCATGTAAGTTCTTTATTTCTAACATAATATATTTGCAAATTCTATTATTGTTCCTTTATGTCGTCTTTGTTGTTTCCGGCCAATTGTTTAGCCGACACTGTTTTCCAACGTGATGCTCAGTAGTCGTTGTGCTTCAACGGCAAACTCCATGGGCAATTTGTTCATGACTTCACGCGCATATCCGTTGACGATCAACCCTACTGCTTCCTCGACAGAGATGCCACGTTGCTGGCAGTAGAACAATTGTTCTTCACTGATTTTGCTTGTCGTTGCTTCATGTTCGACAACCGCTGTCTCATTTTGGATATCGGCATACGGAAAAGTGTGTGCTCCACATGTGGAACTAAGCAGCAAACTATCGCATTGGCTATGATTTCGTGCTCCCTCTGCGCGAGGAGATACCTTAACTAAACCTCGATAGCTATTCTGGCTATGCCCGGCCGAGATACCTTTTGAGACGATTGTACTGCGGGTATTCTTTCCAAGGTGTATCATCTTCGTACCGGTATCTGCTTGCTGATAGTTGTTTGTCACGGCCACTGAATAGAATTCTCCGACTGAATTGTCACCAGCCAAAATACAACTCGGGTATTTCCAAGTAATGGCCGAACCGGTCTCTACCTGTGTCCATGAAATTTTACTGTTGTCGCCTTTACAAAGTCCACGCTTTGTAACAAAGTTGTAGATACCGCCTTTCCCGTTCTTGTCGCCTGGATACCAGTTTTGCACTGTCGAATATTTTACTTCGGCGTTGTCGTGTGCAATAATTTCCACGATGGCGGCATGCAATTGATTTTCATCTCGCATAGGAGCTGTGCACCCTTCCAGATAACTTACATAGGAATCGTCGTCGGCAACGATGAGGGTACGCTCAAACTGTCCTGTATTCTTGGCGTTGATACGGAAGTAAGTGCTCAACTCCATCGGGCAACGGACTCCTTTCGGGATGTATATAAATGATCCATCCGAGAATACTGCCGAGTTCAATGCGGCAAAGAAATTGTCTCTATAGCTCACTACGCTACCCAAATATTTCTGTACCAAATCGGGATAGTGCTGAACTGCTTCGCTAAAGGAGCAGAATATGATTCCCTTTTCAGCCAAATTGTCTTTGAAAGTTGTTTTGACCGAGACGCTATCCATGACTGCATCGACAGCCATCCCACTCAATACTTTTTGCTCTTCCAAGGGGATACCGAGCTTGTCGAACGTCTTAAGCAGTTCAGGATCTACCTCTTTCATATCTTTCGGCCCCTTTTCTTTCGATTTTGGTGCGGCGTAATAGATGATATCCTGATAGTCAATCGGAGGAATCTTCAGCAATGCCCATTGCGGCATCTCCAATGTTTGCCAATATCGAAAGGCTTTTAGACGAAATTCCAATAACCAATTCGGTTCATTCTTCTTGGCAGAAATGAGATGGATCGTCTCTTCATCCAACCCTCGGTGGATGACATCTGTATCTATGTCTGTAACGAATCCGTACTTGTAGTCGCCACTCGTTACCTCTTCCAATACATTTTTTGTATCTTGCATATATTCTATATCTCTTATATAGTCTCCTTACTTTTCTAAAGTAAACAAATTAGGAGGGAAAATGGTTGGCACAATTTGTTGGATTTGTGAATAAAAACGCGACTCATTTTTCGTCTCGCGTGCAATCCATGTCGAATTACGGTCAATTCGTTCTACAACATTGAGCAGTAAACTCATGAAAAACATCATGAACATCAATCCAAATAGACCGCCCAGTAGATGATTCAGCAAGCTCAATGGCGTTACTCCTATCACTTTGCTCATGAGGTCGCCCACCAATTTCAATATTCCGATGATCAGCATGAACCCAAAAACGTAGCTCAAGATGGTTACCCAAAACTCGGGAAACAGGTTCAACTCTACGATATACTTTCTCAACCAATCAGCAACTTCCGCGCAGCAAAAGATGGCTGCAAGCAAGGCTATAAGTGAAACAACCTGTCTGATGATTCCTTCAGACAGGCCTTTCACAAATCCGAACCCCGCCAGACACACTAATACAATGTC
Source organism: Agathobaculum sp. (assembly GCA_963651605.1). Lineage (GTDB taxonomy): Bacteria > Bacteroidota > Bacteroidia > Bacteroidales > Tannerellaceae > Parabacteroides. The sequence continues at coordinate 2,280 of CAVJQR010000136.1, read as the reverse complement.
CAACCAGTTCATAGCTACATTATAAAGTTTTCTTTACTTCTGTTTCTTCGTATGCTTCGATCATATCACCAACCTGGATGTCGTTGAAGTTTGTAATGTTCAAACCGCAATCTTGTCCGGCGACCACTTCTTTGGCATCGTCTTTGAAGCGTTTCAGAGATCCCAATTCTCCAGAGTAGATTACGATACCGTCGCGAATCAAGCGGATCTTGTTCGTTCGTTTGATTTTTCCTTCTTTTACGAGACAGCCGGCAACGGTACCCACTTTCGAAATCTTGAAGACTTGCTGTACTTCGACATTTGCTGTAATTTCTTCTCTGATTTCGGGAGAAAGCATACCTTCCATGGCACTCTTGACTTCGTTGATAGCGTCGTAGATGATGGAATACAGACGAATTTCCACACCGTCTCTCTCGGCACTTCTACGAGCCAATTGGGATGGACGTACTTGGAAACCAATGATAATGGCATTGGAAGCGGCGGCCAATACGACATCCGATTCGGAGATCTGACCGACTGCCTTGTGAATGACGTTCACCTGGATCTCTTCTGTTGAGAGACGGATCAAAGAATCTGACAAAGCCTCGACTGAACCGTCCACGTCACCTTTGACAATAACGTTCAATTCCTGGAAGTTTCCGACAGCAATACGGCGTCCGATATCATCCAATGTCAATAATTTCTGTGTACGCAAGCCCAATTCACGCTGCAACTGTTCGCGGCGGTTGGCAATTTCGCGTGCTTCTTGGTCGGTTTCCAATACGTTGAATGTATCACCCGCCTGCGGTGCTCCGTTCAAACCTAAGATTAATACCGGTTCAGATGGGCCCGCTTCTTTCACACGTTGGTTACGTTCGTTGAACATTGCTTTGATTCTACCGAAGTGTGTTCCCGCCAAAACGATGTCGCCGGCCTTCAATGTACCGTTTTCAACCAATACTGTCGATACATATCCACGGCCTTTGTCCAAGGATGATTCGATAATTGAACCGACAGCGCGTTTCTTCGGGTTCGCTTTCAAATCCAAAAGGTCGGCTTCGAGCAATACTTTTTCCAGCAACTCCTCGACTCCGATACCTTTCTTGGCTGAAATTTCCTGACATTGGTATTTGCCCCCCCAGTCTTCAACCAAGTAGTTCATATTTGCCAGCTCCTCTTTGATCTTGTCGGGGTTGGCATGAGGCTTGTCGATCTTGTTGATTGCAAATACAATCGGAACACCTGCCGCTGCCGCATGGTTAATGGCTTCTATTGTCTGCGGCATGACACTGTCGTCGGCTGCTACAATGATAATGGCAATATCTGTTACCTTCGCACCGCGAGCACGCATAGCCGTAAATGCTTCGTGACCAGGTGTATCCAAGAAGGTAATGTGACGTCCATTCTGTAGTGTTACATTATAGGCTCCGATGTGCTGGGTAATACCACCCGCTTCACCGGCAATAACATTGGCATTGCGGATATTGTCCAATAATGATGTTTTACCGTGGTCGACGTGTCCCATGACGGTTACGATCGGTGGGCGCGGAATCCAATCTTCTTCATTGTCATTTTCCTCGTCTGCATTGATGGCTTCTACCACATCGGCGCTGACATATTCGGTTTTGAAGCCGAACTCTTCCGCTACGATATTGATGGTTTCAGCGTCCAGACGCTGGTTGATGGAGACCATGATGCCGATGCTCATACATGTTCCGATGACTTTTGTGACAGGAACATCCATCATATTGGCCAAGTCGTTTGCAGTAACGAACTCCGTCAACTTCAAGATTTTGCTTTCCATTTCCTCCTGCTCTTGCAACTCGTGCTCGCGCTTTTGGATAGCATCACGTTTGTCGCGGCGATACTTGGCACCCTTGTTGTTTTTATTGGTCTTATTGGTCAAGCGAGCCAATGTCTCCTTGATCTGTTTTTGTACATCTTCCTCGCTGACTTCGGCTTTGACCGGTTTTTTCAAGCGCGCTTTGCGGTCGCCTCCTTTATCATCACGATTGCGGTTATCGCGGTTACGGTTATTGTTGTCGCGATCGCCACGTCCGCCGTTCTGCTTATTATTGTTGTTGGTGCGATTGTCTTGATTGGCAACATTTTCAACATTCACGCGATCTTTCTTGATGCGTTTACGTTTTTTCTTGCCCTCTTCATCGCCTTCAGCTCCGGTTCTTGGTGCGTTGTTGCCCGGTTTCTGGTCGTTGTTGCCCGATTTGAAATTGGGTTGGCCTGGACGACCGCCTTGTTTTTCGTCACGTTCCTTGCGCCGTTCTTCTTTTGTTTTCTTTT
>CAVJQR010000135.1:0-7831 GCA_963651605.1 Agathobaculum sp. | reverse complement strand
GTGTTGTATGTTTCCGCACCCGAACTCCGCAAAGCGATCGAATACGACCGTACAAGGACCGAACAACCTACCGAACAAGTAACCGAACAAGTTCGCATTTGAACAAACCTCGCTTTAGGAGAGTTTTTTCTTGAGCGTGAAGAAGAAGCCGATCCCCTTGCCCGGTGTGCTCTTGGCCGAGATCCGTCCTTTGTGGAAGATGACGGCATTCTTCACGATGGAGAGGCCCAGACCGGTACCGCCCAACTTGCGGCTTCGCCCCTTGTCTACGCGGTAGAAGCGTTCGAAGATGCGGTTGATGTGTGTCTCTTCCACGCCCACGCCGTTGTCGGAGAAGCTGAAATAGCAGAACGTGTCGTCTTCCTTGTAGCAGTTGACGGTGATCTGCGTTCCGTCGCCTGCATAGGCAATAGCGTTGTCGGTCAGGTTGCGGAAGATCGAGTAGAGCAGGGAGTGGTTTCCTTCCACCTCGGTCCCTTGTGGGATGTTGACGATGCAGCTCATCTGTCGCTCTTCCATCTTCTGTGCGCACTCTTTTCGGATGTTCTCCATCAGCCGGTAGAGGTTGATTTGGCTCAGGTCGTAGAGCGATCCGGCTTCGTCCAGGCGGTTCAGCACGGAGATGTCCTGCAGCAATCCGGCCAGCCGTGTGCTCTGCGAGTAGCAGCGCTCGATAAAGAACTGCTTCTTGTCGGCCGCCAGATCGGGGTTGGCAATGATCGTCTCCAGATACCCTTGTATACTGCTGACGGGTGTCTTCAGCTCGTGAGCCACGTTCTGCGTCAGCTGCCGTTTCATGCGGCTCTCTTCCTCTTGGCGCGAGATGTCGTTGATGGATATTTCGTAGCTGTTGTTGAGGAAGAGTATACATTCGCAGAGGAAGATTTTCCCGCCCTTGTCAATGGTCACCGTTTGGCGCAGTACCCGTTTGCGGTCGGTCGTGCGGTTGCTCTCCAAGAATGCGAGGATGGGCTTCAGCTCGGGCAGCTCCAGCACCTCTTCGGCCGTATGGATCTCCGTATCGGCGATGAGGTTGGAAAACTGGATATAGAGAATGTTCGAGAGGATCTCTTTCCCCTCGTCGGTAAACATGGCAAACCCTTCGCGCGCATATTGGAAATGCTTGATGATCTTTTCCCGTTCGATGGCTAGATCGTCTTTCGCCTTCTGCTGTTTGTTGTAGAGGGTGATGATCTGCCGGGAAATATCGCCCAGTTCATCGTTCGGAAAGCGGTATTCGTCGGCATCTTTATTGACATGGCGGATGTTGCGGGCGAAGTCGCGCAGCTTGGCAATCGTCTGTCCGATGCTCAACGTAAAGCGGGAGAGGACAAAGACGAAGATCAGCATCATCACGCACATGAAATAGATAAAGTCTTTGTTGATGGAGAGTTCTTCCTTGGCGAAGGGTTCGTACGGAACGGCGGCGCGGAAGATGTATTCGTTGATGTTCAGGGCCGAATAGAAGTAGCGGATACCCGTCGTTTCGGACGAGCGTATCGTGAAGCTCTTGGTCTGATGGCGTGCCTTCTGCACCTCGCTTCGGTTGTTGTGGTTCGTGTGGACGTCGGAATGGCTGTTGTCGTAGAGCACCTGCCCTTCGGGGTCGATGATGGTAAAGCGAATGTCGCGGATGGGGAGCTCCTCGATGAAGCTCTCCACGATGCTGTCCGTCTGTTGGTGTTCGGCATCTTGGTGTCGGATCTTGTAGTGCAGCTCATAGCAATAGCTGCGCAAGACGGCATCGAGCTTTTCTTGCGTAAACTCCGATTCGCGCTGATATTGGAAGATCAGAAGGCACCCGACAAAGCCGAGGAAGATAAAGAAGATCGACCAAAAAAGGCGCTGGCTGAACGGTATGTTTCGCTGTGACTGCTTCGTTTCCATCATAGTTTGCTTTAGTCGGTTATTCCTCAAAACAGTAGCCGAACCCGAGTCGGGTGACGATATTCTTGCCGTAGGGCCCTATCTTCTTGCGCAGCCGGGTGATGTTGACGTCGATCGTGCGGTCGAGGACATAGACCTCCTCTTTCCATACTTTCGACAGCAGCTCCTCGCGGGTGAAGACATGGTTGATATTCTCCAAAAAGAGGCGCAGTATCTCGAACTCTTTCTTGGTCAGGGCAATCTCTTGGCCGTCGCAGCCGGCCTTGATCCGTTCGGTGTCGAGCTGCAGGGTATGGTAGGTCAGCAGGTGGCCGCCCGTGGTGCTTGTCGTCTCGCGGCTACGGCGTAACACGGCTTTGACGCGTGCCTGTACTTGGCGGATCGAGAACGGTTTGGAGATATAGTCGTCTGCTCCCAGGTTGAAGCCCGTCAGCATATCGTTTTCCGTATCCTTGGCCGTGAGGAAGATGATGGGCAGCCGGGCGGTCTTTTCTTCTTTGCGCAGGATGCTGGCCATCTTGAAACCCGATATTTCACCCATCATGACATCCAGCAGGAGAAGGTCGTATTGCGTCAGGTCGAGCGTCAAGGCCTCTTCGGCGCTGTTGGCTGTCTCCACGGCATAGCCTTCCGTCTCCAAGTTGAATTGGAGGATCTCGCACAAGTCTTCTTCGTCGTCTACCACCAGTATGCGGGGTTGCTTCGTTGTTGATTCCATAGCGTTCGTTGTTTGTCGTTTCGTTGCAGGGCGTTTCGCTTGCGGCGAATCCTCCCGCTTTTTGTTTTGTGTGCAAAGGAAACGCGATCATGTTGCTGCATGATGAAACAACTGTTACATTTCTGTTTCAATCGCTCTTTTGCATCACAAATATATAGTATCTTTCCGTCTGTTGCAAGTGGCGGAGAGGAGAGGGGGAGTGTGAGTGACATCGACGGTCATGCTCCCCAAATCCTTCTGCCTTCAGCGTAGCCGTCGGCATATCCCTCTTCGTATCCTTGTCTGTAGCGGGTGGCATTGTCGCCGGAGTAGGAATGGCTGTCGTCGTATTCGCATTCAAATCGCTCTCCGTTTTTGCCATCTTCCAGCCCCTGATTGTACCCTTGGTCGTACCCCTTGCTGTGTGGATCGTTCAGCTTGTAGTGAGAGGTGTTGCCCTTCGGAACGGTATAATGGGGCCTTTTCGGCAGTGTCGTGGCCGGTTGTGAGGTGGTGGTTGCGTCATAGCTCGGTCTTTTATTGGCCACTCTTACCACCCATATCGCAATGATGGTGGCTAACACCAACTCGATAAGTGCCACCAATTGTTTTCTTTTTTTCTTATTCATCATATTTCTGTCGGTTTTGTTCGGCTTTAAATATATGTTTTTTTGTTGTGATTGCCAAATAAAAAGGCCGGAATCTTTATCGGAGTCCGGCCTTTCTTCGGGAGGGGGTTGCCCTATCCTTGTTTATTCATTGTCGAATCAATGGCACAACATGTCAGGAGTGATCGGGTGGAACTCGTTCTCTTCTGCTTTTCTGATCTGGATGTTGCCGTCGGTCCAGTTGGATGGCCAACCGCCGATGATGTGACCCAAGAAGACTGCCTTGAACTCGTGCAATCCCTTGGCCAAAGCCAATGAGGTGTCATGACGGGAGAAGCGTTTCACTTCGCCGCCGTTGTTGATCATCAGCTTGCCGTCGATCCAAACCTCTTCCAAGTTGGACGAGAGATAGTAAACGCCCTCTTCAGGGATGTTGACATAGCCTGTCGCTACGGCTGCATACTGCTCGACGCCGCGCATCGACTCGGATGTCTTCACCTGTTTCGGCAATTCGGCCAAGTCTGTCAAGATCGCTTTCTTCGTCTCTTTGCCGGCTGCTTCCAACTCTTTCACGTTCAGGTACATGCCGTCGGTGATCTCCATGTTCAAACCGGCCGTGGTGCTTTCTACCTCCTTCGCAGGAGCCGGCTCTTCTTTGATGACGTTGATCGTGCGGATCGGGCTCATCTTGCCGGAAGGAAGTACGGAGGCGATCTTGAGCGTAGTCGTTTCGCTCACTTCGATCGGCTCGGTGTAGGCCGTTGAGGCAGCTGTAGGATCGGTTCCATCCAAGGTGTAGACCATCTTGATCGGGCGATTGGTCTGGAACGTGAGCGTAGCTTTATCGATAAAGGCTACGGTGTTGCATGAGCCGTTCGGCTGTTCAGGCTGTGGAATGTAGTAGTTGATGGCATGGCAATCCAAACGGACGGAAGCATTGTCGATGCGGCGCTCGAAATCTTTGTAGTCCTTGCGGTCGGCATTCGTCCATCCGATTTCGGCAACGGCAAGTGCACGCGGGAAGATGCGGTAGTCGCGAATGTCTTCCGTATACATATATTCCGACCAGGTATTGCCCTGAACACCCATGATGTACTCGCTCTTGCCCATAGCCTGCAAGGTGTCGGGCACCGGCTCGTAGTTGTATGTCTTTACCAACGGGGTGAATCCACCGATACCTACCGGTTCGATCTTCTGGTCGCCTTGATAGTAGTCGAGGTAAAGGCCGTTGCCGCCGGGGGTCATGATGACGGTATGGTTCATCAAGGCAGCTGCAATACCGCCCTCTTCACCACGCCATGACATGACGCTTGCCGTAGGAGCGAGACCACCTTCGAGGATTTCATCCCAGCCGATGATCTTCTTGCCTTTCGTAGCCAGGTATTTTTCCATGCGTTGTACGACGTAGCTCTGCAGTTTCTCTTCGGCCGAGTGCTTGCTGTCGCCTTGCAATCCTTCTTCGCGGATGCGTTTTTGGCAGAGCGGGCACTCTTTCCAGCTACTCTTCGGGCACTCATCGCCGCCGATATGGAAGTATTCGCCGGGGAAGAGTTCTACCATCTCGTCAATGACATCCTCGAGGAATTGGAACACCTCTTCCTTACCCGGACACATGACGATGTCTTCTACACCCCAGATGATACGCGGAGTGGTGGCTTCGCCCTTGCAAGAAAGTTCAGGATAAGCAGCGATGGCTGCCAACTCGTGGCCGGGGATCTCTAACTCTGGAACGATGGTGATGAAGTGGTCGGCGGCATATTTCACTACCTCCTTCACCTCTTCCTGTGTATAATATCCGCCATATTCTGTTCCTTCGCCGTCGATGCGTTTCGAACCAATCTCGGTCAGTTTCGGATATTTCTTGATCTCGATGCGCCAGCCTTGGTCTTCTGTCAGGTGCCAATGCAGACGGTTCATCTTGAACATGGACAATACATCAATGTAACGTTTGATGTTCTCGACCGGCATGAAGTGGCGACATGGGTCGATCATGATACCACGATAGCCGAAGCGCGGTGCGTCCTTGACGCTGACCGTAGGTGCTTGCCAGGCGATGCCCTTCACGGCTGTCGTGCTTTCGATCTCGGCCGGCAACAATTGCAGGAATGTTTGCATACCATAGAAGAGACCTTGCGCTGTTTGGGCGGTTACGGTCACCTCTTTTTCCGTTACCTCGAGCAGATAGCCTTCGCTGTTTTCCACATCGGCTGCCGGATCGAGTTTCAGCGTAATGTTGCCATTGTCGGCTACCGGTACATTATATCCCGTAGCGGTTTGGATCTTCGCAGCAAAGAAGGCCGCCACTGTCTTGGCTTCCGGCTCGGCTGCTGCAATGGCTGCTCCCTTGCCCAAATGGAAGAACCCATCGTGCTGGACAAGACTTTGCGGGGCAGGGATCACGTTGATGCCCTGGTTGTACGACTTCACTTCGCCTTGTGGCTCGCTGCAGGCAGCCAGAAGGCAGAGCGATACGCCCGCACAGATCGTAGCTAATAACTTTTTCATTTTTGTGTTTAATTATTTAGGTGAATAATAAATTGGGCCTTTGACTCCGACCATTCGGCAGAAGTTAAAGGCCCAACGGGTTGTTTTTACCAAGCAAAGATCGGATACTGCTTCATGATCTGGTTGACTTTCTCACGAACAGTAGCAATCGTCTTGTCGCATTCAGGAGCAGCCAATACGGTGTCGATCATTTCAACGATCTCGCCCATCAGCTCTTCTTTCGCACCACGAGTGGTGATGGCCGGTGTTCCGACGCGGATACCTGATGTCTGGAAGGCAGAACGGCTATCGAACGGAACCATGTTCTTGTTGACGGTGATGTCGGCAGCAACCAATGCTTTCTCGGCTACCTTACCCGTCAGTTCAGGGAACTTCGTGCGGAGGTCGATCAGCATGCTGTGGTTGTCTGTACCGTTCGAGATAATCTTGTAGCCCTTGTCCATGAAGGCTTGTGCCATAACGGCCGCATTCTTCTTCACCTGTGTCTGGTATACCTTATACTCAGGCTCCAATGCTTCGCCGAAAGCTACTGCCTTGGCAGCGATCACATGCTCGAGTGGACCGCCTTGGATACCGGGGAATACAGCAGAGTCGAGCAGTTGCGACATCTTCTTGATCACACCTTTCGGAGTGGTCTTTCCCCAAGGATTGTCGAAGTCTTTACCCAACAGGATCACACCTCCGCGCGGGCCACGCAATGTCTTGTGGGTCGTTGAGGTTACGATGTGGGCATATTCCAATGGGTTGTTCAGCAATCCGGCAGCAATCAGTCCGGCAGGGTGAGCCATGTCTATCATCAACAGAGCGCCTACCTTGTCGGCGATCTCACGCATCCGTTTGTAGTCCCAGTCACGAGAATAAGCAGAGCCACCACCGATGATCAATTTCGGCTTCTCGCGCAAAGCCACTTCTTCCATCTGGTCATAGTCGACGCGGCCTGTCTCTTCGTTGACGTTATAGGCCGTAGCGCGGTAAAGCAGACCGGAACTGTTGACAGCCGAGCCGTGAGACAAGTGACCGCCATGTGCTAAGTTCAAGCCCAGGAAGGTATCGCCCGGATTCAAAACAGCCAGCAGAACGGCCGCATTGGCTTGCGCACCTGAGTGCGGTTGTACATTGACCCATTCGGCGTTGAAGATCTTCTTCAGACGGTCGATGGCGATGTTCTCGCTTTGGTCTACCACTTCGCAACCGCCATAGTAACGTTTGCCGGGATAGCCTTCTGCATATTTGTTGGTCAAACAGCTGCCCATCGCCTGCATAACTTGGTCGCTTACAAAGTTTTCCGATGCGATCAACTCGATTCCTTTCAACTGACGTTGATGTTCTTTCTCGATGATGTCAAAAATGATATTGTCTCTTTTCATTCTCATGAAATTTGGTTAATGAATAGTAGTTGTTTGATTCAAAAAAGAATCCTATTCGCAAAATTACGCAATTATTTTTGATTTGAACCTTTTTTCTTGATGAAAAACAATTATATAGCGATTTCCTGCTGATTCATGCGGCAGCAAATGAGGAAAAATGGTTGTCTTCGCCGGCAGTTGCTCGGCATAAAACTGCAGTTTATTCGGGGGAAAACTGCAGTTCATTCGGGAGAAACTATTTCAAAACCCTACATATATATAATGTAAGGTCGGCTGCTTGGGGGTGGAAAGCGCCGAGGGCGGACGGCTGAACTGGTGAGGGCGGCTAACCACTTTACCATGAACGAAATAAAAAAGCAAACAGAAGCTAAAATTATATTGGTTATTTAAGAAAAGATATTACCTTTGTGTCTTGAATTAAACTAAATGAACAGAGTTATGATAAAGATTACATTTCCGGATAGTTCCGTAAGAGAATATGCCGCTGGTACGACCTCGATGCAGATCGCCGAAAGCATCAGCTCGCGTTTGGCACAAGAGGTGCTGGCTGCTAAAGTGAACGGTGAGATCTGGGATTTGACCCGTCCTATCAACGAGGATGCAAGTGTAGAACTGTTCAAGTGGGAGGATGAAGAAGGCAAACACGCCTTCTGGCATTCAAGCGCCCACCTGATGGCTGAAGCTTTGCAGGAGTTGTACCCTGGAATTAAATTCGGTATCGGTCCGGCTATTGAAAATGGATTCTACTATGATGTAGATCCGGGTGA
>CAVJQR010000134.1:0-7893 GCA_963651605.1 Agathobaculum sp. | reverse complement strand
GAATACGACAGCCGTATAGTCCAATATTGAAATTCTTTGTTGCCTGAATTCCTTGGAAGATAAGGGTTCAACCTTGATAAACGGCCGGAAATCTATCTCAACACCATATTTTTCTGCAATATCAAAATAGGGAGACTTCTCTGATGCCGGTTTGGGTTGTGAAACTAACAGTTTTTTGATATTCAATGCCATATAGCACTTTTCTCGATAAAATTATACAAATAAATTAATCCTTTGTACATGATCCACAAAGGCAAAATTTCATGGGCGCAAAGGTACAAACTTAAATAGAATAAATCGAATTTTTTTATGCTAAATAAACGTATTGACTTATAAATTATCGCAAAACGACTTAATACATAAAGAATAACAAGCATTACAATGTATAAACTCTTCGAACCTCCAATAATGGAGAGACCGATCACAGGAATGTACATCAATATGCCCATAATACCGACAACGGAATTATAATTCAGTTTCCAAAGCTGGTAATAATCGGGAGCAGCGAATATGAAAATCAAAATTTTATAAGCCAAGCGCCTGCAAAAATAATAGAAGAACACTCCTCCAAATGTGAGTGCAGCCGCTGCTTTCAGTTTGTTTTCACCAATATTGATCGTGTAACTATCAGCATAAACCAACTGAACAAGTGCCAGCGAGGAGAGAACAATTGTCTGAAAGATCAGTACCGAGTTCAAGAACTTACTATAATAGATTGAGACATCCGGGTTAAGACGTGATCGGATGGAGAAGCAAACATGAAACATGTTCACGAACGACTTTGCTTTGGCTCGTGCGCTAATGGCAAAAACCAATAGGAGCAACACCAAAATCGTGAACAAGGTATCCCCGAAGAGTTGCCCACTCCATAAACGAATGCCTACATACCCTTCAAACATCCCTTATCTGATTCCGAACGATACTCCCATACTCTTTCCACACAACAGCAAGTCATTGTCGGGTGTCACCAATTTCAATTTCCCGGCTACTTCGCTCAAAGGAATTGAATCGATCTTACCATCTTGCATACAAACCATGCGACAAAACTCTCCGCGAGCAATCAATTCTGTGGCATAACCGCCAAAACGAGTTGCCAAGTTACGGTCATACGGAGAAGGCGTACCCCCTCGTTGGATATATCCTAACACTGTTTTGCGCGCTTCAATACCCGTTACTTCTTCGATTTTATCTGTCAAATAATCAATGGCATGCGTTTTATCCGGCAATTTCAAACCCTCGGCTACGACAATGATTGAGTGAGGTTTCCCTTTATGTGCTCGATCTTCAATCGTTTCGAAGATAACATTCTCATCAAAACCTAATTCGGGCAACAGAATAATATCTGCACCACCGGCCATACCTGCCTGCAATGCCAACCATCCGGCGCGATGGCCCATTACCTCAACCAACATTACTCTTTTATGAGAACAGGCCGTAGAGTGCAGACGATCAATGGCATCTGTGGCAATATTCACTGCCGTATCAAAGCCAAATGTAACCTCCGTACCCCAAATATCATTGTCAATTGTCTTTGGCAAACCAACGACATTCATGCCATGGTCAGCCAACATACTGGTAGTGCGTTGCGTACCATTACCTCCAATACACACCAAACAATCCAGCCCAATCTCGTGGTATGCTTTCGTAATCAATTGAGATTCCTCTTGATTGACGGATGTCAACATCTCGCGGAAGCCTTTTTCTCGTGAAGTTCCCAAGATCGTTCCTCCCATATTCAAGATGCCTGACAGACTATTCTCGTCCAGTTCCTTGACTGTTTTGTGCAGCAATCCGGAAAAGCCACCCATAATACCTACCACTTCCATTCCGTATTTGGTAATAGCAGTTTTGCCAACACCACGAATCGTAGCGTTGATTCCCGGACAATCTCCTCCTGAAGAAAGAATACCAATTCTCATAACTTTATTGATTTGTTTCACACAAAGGTAAAAATAAAAGTAGAATTAAAAACAGAATAATTAACTTTGCTCCCTGAAGAATTTAAGAAAGCAAGATGGATATACGAACATCAATTGTATATAATCTATTTAAAATCAGGCTGAAAGCTATTGAAAAATATACTCAGCAAGCCGATGTAATACAACAACATCTGCTCAAGAATTTGTTGCAGAAGGCTGCGGGTACTGACTGGGGTAATCATTTTGGTTACAAACAGGTCAAACATTACAACGAATACAAGAATCTTTTCCCTGTTCAACGATACGACGATTTAAAACCATTCATTCTGCGAATGATCCAAGGAGAGAAGGATATCTTATGGCCCGGGGCTTGCCTTTGGTTTGCCAAAAGCAGTGGAACCACTTCCGACAAGAGCAAATTCCTTCCTGTCACCTCAGATATATTACACCACTGTCACTACCGAGGAGGACAAGATACGGTAGCACTCTATCTGAGAGAGCACCCTGACAGTCGATTTTTCGCTGGGAAAGGGTTAATATTGGGAGGAAGTCATGCTCCGTCAGCTTTAAATTCGCAAGCACATTGCGGAGATCTTTCAGCCGTTTTGCTTCAGAATTTGAATCCTCTCGTCAATCTTATACGTGTTCCGGACAAGTCCATTATCTTGATGGACGAATGGGAAAGCAAAATAAAAGCCATTGTTGAAAACTGCTATAGCAAGGATGTCAGCAGTCTTTCCGGTGTTCCCTCTTGGATGCTGGTATTGATCAAAGCTGTTTTAGCGCACAGTGGGAAAAGTGACCTGTCGGAAGTTTGGCCCAACTTGGAAGTTTTCTTCCATGGCGGCATCAGTTTTGTTCCCTACCGTGAACAATATAAGGCATTGATCTCTTCGAGTCGGATGCACTATATGGAGACCTATAATGCATCCGAAGGATTCTTTGGCATCCAAAACGATTCGGGCGACTCTGCGATGTTGCTGATGCTGGACTATGATATATTTTATGAATTTATTCCCCTGTCGGATTTGGAAAAGGAGAATCCGACCGTCGTCCCGCTATGGGAAGTCGAGACAGAAAAGAATTATGCTATGGTCATCACCTCTTCCGGCGGTTTATGGCGTTACCTGATCGGCGATACGATTCGGTTCACTTCCCTTCATCCTTACAAATTCATCATAACGGGAAGGACAAAACATTTCATCAATGCCTTCGGCGAGGAGTTGATGGTGAACAATGCCGATAAAGCTATCAGCATGGCTTGCAAAGCTACGGGGGCCAAAGTAAAAGAGTATACGGCCGCCCCCCTATTCCTTTTAGAAAAAGCGAAAGGACGGCATCAATGGATGATCGAATTTGAAAAGAAGCCGGATGCGATCGATCATTTTGCCAATGTCTTAGACAATAGTCTTCAGCAAGTCAATTCAGACTATGAAGCGAAGCGCTATAAAGAAATTTCTTTGCAACCGTTGGAAATCATTGTTGCCCGCCAGAACTGTTTCTACGATTGGTTGAAGCAGAAAAACAAGCTGGGGGGCCAGCATAAGATTCCTCGTTTGTCCAACGACCGAACGATTCTGAACGAATTGATCCAATTGAATAAAGCTAAAACAGACGTATAAAAAATGAACAAAGACAACTCCGAAAACATAGAGACACGTAATGAAATCATCGAAAAGGCCCGTCAATTGATTTATAACGGAGAGGTAGACATGGCCATTTCCATATTAAACGACCATATCACCGCCAACCCTCTCGATGATGAAGCTTTTTTTCTGCTGGGTAATGCCTGGAGGAAGAAAGGAGACAACCGCTTGGCTTTGAACAATTATCTCGAAGCCATCCACCTCAACGCCGACAGTCCGGCCCAAAAGGCGCATGACATGCTCATGGATATTCTGAATTTCTATAATAAAGATATGTATAATCAATAACACGAACTGACCATGAAGACAACGACTGGAGCCCAACATCACAAAACAACGATAACCCTTCTTGCTTTGGCGGGAAGTATCTGCCAACTGTTCACTCTTTCTGCACAAGAGGATAAAATAGACATGGTAGAAATCCCCGCAGGTTCATTCTATATGGGTGGTGCCGGCATAGGAGAGAATTTCGATGAAAAGCCGATACATCAGGTGGTAATTACCCACCCTTTTCGGATGGGGCGAACAGAAATCACGAATGCGCAATATGAAGCTTTTAGGCCGGAACATCGAATCTACAGAGGGAAAAACGGACTCTCTTCAGCCGATGATGAAGCAGTTGTGTTCGTCAGCTATCAAGATGCCGTCGACTACTGTCAATGGCTCAGCCAAAAGGAGGGGAAAAACTATCGTCTCCCAACAGAAGCCGAATGGGAATATGCTTGTCGCGCAGGAAGTTACTTCCCTTATTATATGGGAGACGGACTACCCGATGCTTACAGAAAAAATCAGCAGACAGCACGCGACCCCCAACCGGTTTCGTTAAAGGTAGGACAAACCGAGCCGAATGCTTTTGGATTGTATGATATGCACGGCAATGTCGAAGAGTGGTGTTTGGACTGGTATGGGCCCTATCTGCCAGGCTTTCAAACAGATCCGGCCGGACGCATTTCAGGAGATTTCCGCGTGACGCGTGGAGGCAGCCACAATACTCCCGACAACTATTTACGTTCGTCGAACCGAATGGCAATGTTGCCTGACGACAAACACTCCTTTACCGGGTTTAGAATTGTCGAATCAGATTGGACACCTACCCCAAATGTAGCAGAAGAAAGAGGCAACCATCTGAATCAACAGCGAATCATTCAATCAAAATACACGTGGAAAGTGGTTGAAAAGCCACTGTTTACGGCACCTGTTCCCTATGTCATTCCTTCTTCTGAAGCTTCGGGTGAGCCACTTTTCTCACACAATCACCAGCCTGCCATCACATGGTGCGACAATGGAGATCTACTGGCTATTTGGTTTTCAGGCGATGAAGAGAACGGACGTGGGATGATTGTGGCGGCATCACGCAAGCGGGCAGGTACCGACGAATGGGATCCGGCCTCCACTTTCTTCAAAGTCCCCGACCGCAACATGACAGGCTCCTCATTGTTGAACGACGGACAAGGAACACTCTATCATCTGAACGGAGTAGAAGCTGCCGGCGACTGGCAAAATCTGATGATGGTGATGCGCACCAGCCAAGATAATGGCCAAACTTGGAGCCGTCCTCAAATCATTGCCCCTGAACATACGAAACGACATCAAGTCATTGCCGGGCCGATTGTCACACGTGAGGGATGGTTGTTGCAAGCTTGTGATGCCGGTCCCGGAAGCCACGACGGAGCAGCAGTCCATATCAGCAAAGACAAAGGGGAAACATGGGCCGACCCATGGGACGGGAAACCGATGCCGGATTTCAAAGAGGGTGGCACAGGCTCCACAATTGCGGGCATCCATGCCGGTATCGTTCAATTGAAGGATGGTAGTCTGATGGCTCTTGGCCGAGGAAACAGCATCGCCAATGCTGAAGGGAAACCTCGCATGCCGATGAGTATCTCGCACGATATGGGCAAGAGTTGGACGTATCACGCTTCTCCCTTTCCCCCAATCGATGGCGGACAACGTTTGGTCCTCCTACGGCTGCGCGAAGGGCCGCTACTGTTGATCTCTTTCACTGACCACCCACTACGAACTCCCAAAGGAGAACAAGGGATGGATTTTACAGATTCTACAGGAAAAACCTACAAAGGATACGGCTTGTATGCAGCCCTCTCCTACGATGAAGGAAAAACTTGGCCCATAAAAAGACTGCTGACAGACGGAAAAGAGGAGTTGCTGAACGGAGGAGCATGGACGCAATATTTCTTGAAAGACGAGACACATGCCGAGCCGCGTGGCTATATGGCGGCCACCCAATCACCGGACAAGCTGATTCATTTGGTAAGCAGTCGGTTGTATTATTGCTTTAATCTGGCATGGTTGGAATATCCTTCAGCAATCTCCGCTGCAAAATAGCCCTATTCCGAAAAGTTTTCTCGGGAGTGAACTGCAGTTTTCCCCCGAACAAACTCCAGTTTTATGCCGAGAAACTTTTTAGAAACTGTCGAATTATTACTGCAGAGCCGCAGAGGAGCCAACGATTTTCCGCCTGAATAATTTGCAAATATAATAAATAGTATTACCTTTGCATCGATTCACTGCGGCTGTGGTGTAATTGGTAGCCACGTCAGACTTAGGATCTGATGCTTCACGGCGTGGGGGTTCGAGTCCCTTCAGCCGCACACTTTGGAACTCCTTGTGAACGATGGTTTGCGGGGAGTTTTATTTTTATAATCTTTCATTTATAGGATCACAAACACTTAAAAAGCGTATGAAACGTGCTATCTTTCGAATATTCACAGTAATAGCTCTTGTTCTGATGGTGCAAGGCATCAAGGCACAGCAAGCATTGGGCGACCTCTTGCGAGAAGTGATCTCAGGCCGTTCCGCTACTGTCGGTGTAGCCGTTGTGTTCAATGGTTCCGAATTGGTTACGGTTAATAATATGTATCGCTATCCGATGATGGACACTTACAAAGTCCACCAAGCCATGTCCGTAATTGATCATCTGCATAAGATTGATGCCAACTTGGCTACAGAAATTCTGGTAAAGAAGAGCGATATGCAAGATAACCTGTACAGCCCGATGCGCGATGCCAATCCGAATGGATTCTTCGAAATCACGGTTGGCGATATGATGAAGTACTCGTTGATAGAAAGCGACAATTGTGCGGCCGACATCCTTTATAAATATATTGGAGGGCCACAAGTCACCGACCAATATGTACGAGATTTAGGCATTACTGATTTCTCGATCACGCAAACTGAGGCAGAGATGAATGAATCTGATGATAATTGTCTGCTGAATTGGACGAAACCTTCTGCCGCCGTACTGCTTCTCGAAACGTTTTTGCAAAACCAAATGTTCAACAAACAGGAGGTCCTTTTCTTGGAACGTGCGATGACCGATTCCCGCGGTGGTGCAAACAAGCTGAAAGCCGGTCTGCCGAAGAATGTATTGTTAGCTCATAAGGCCGGCGAATCGGGGCGCAATGAGTTTGGATTTAAAATGGCCGACAATGATATGGGATTCGTGGTGCTTCCGAACGGACAATACTACACTATCGCCGTATTTGTCATGAACTCTCAAGAGACAGATGAAGACAATGCCAAAATCATCGCCCAAGTGTCAAAGGTAGTATACGACTATTTCGAAGCCAACCACATGAATCAATAATTGGGGCATTGAGACAATTTCAAAAGAATCTGAGACAAAAACGAAAAGAATATACTAAAAAAGGCTACCGAATAATCGGTAGCCTTTTTTATTTCCATAGGGAAAAACTCGGGGAAATGCCACCAAATCTTTATTCCGTATAATAGACACGTTTCACACGCGGCGAGACAGATGTCAGAATTTCATACGGAATGGTTTTCAGTTTATCGGACAATTCTGCCACCGGCAACTCCTCCCCAAAGACGATCGCGGTGTCACCTTCCTGGGCATCCGTGTCAGTAACATCAATCATGCAAGCATCCATACAAATATTTCCGATGATCGGACAACGTTTTCCTCGGATGACAACCTCGCCATGACCATTACTAAAATGTCTGTCCAAGCCGTCAGCATAACCGATCGGAATAATGGCAATGCGTGAATCGCGCTCAGCATAACTTCTTCTGCTGTAACCGATGGAATCGCCGGCCGGCACTTGCTGAATCTGAAGAATGGTCGTTTTTAATGTACTGATCGTCTGCAATCCTTTGCATCCCGATGCACTGACTCCATACAAGCCGATACCTAAACGAACCATATCCATCTGATATTCGGCAAAACGCTCAATTCCTGCCGTGTTTAAGATGTGCTTTATAACTTTATGTCCTAACTTTTCTTCCAAAGTGGAAGCGGCTTGCCGGAACTTGTTCAGCTGCTCGTGGGTAAAATCATCAAACATATATGA
>CAVJQR010000133.1:4161-7898 GCA_963651605.1 Agathobaculum sp. | reverse complement strand
CTCTACGCCCATCAATTCGTAGTCAATTGCGGATATGAACTGAATCTCTTGCATCATAATACACAAAACAAACAACACCTCTTCTCGTTGAGTGTTGGATATAGTTTCTAAGAATAATAAGCAACTTGTAAGCTCCTCGAGAATCGAGCGTCTCCTCTCGAGGGGCTTTCGTGAAAAAAGGAGGAAAGAATACTTGCTTACTATTTTTTCTTTCAATAACATAATTATACATTTGCCACTAACTGTATAGAAGTAGAGACTTGTGAATCATTCATAAAAGATTGAATGCCAACATTTTTGACTATTTTTTTATTTATTCATTTCAATAAATCTTTAACGTATGAAAAAGATTATAATGTTATTGGTTGGCACTTTGCTCAGCATTGCAAACAATTATGCACAAAACAAATCGGGTTTGTTAATTGGGGGTGGAATTGGCTTTGAAAACACTTCGTTAAACTCACATAGCAACAACTTCATCAAGGGGATCAAAAGTGAGCGCTACAATAATTTCAATGCGCAGATCGGTTATCGTTTCAGACTGGAAACAGGAAATGAGAACAAGTTGTTTTTTGATATTGATCCAATGCTGAAGGCACAATTTCTCAAAACGAAAGATGTCAATCCGAATGCAAGCGGTTATAGTTCGCCAAAATCTGTCGAGGCGCACGATTTGAACCTACAATTCGCCATTTCTCCATCTATCAATTATCGAATCACTGACAGATTTTTTGTTGGAGCGGGGATTGAACCGACCTACAATATTGTGACAGATGGAAAACGTTTTGACTTTCCCGTTTTGGGAAAAGTTGGATATAGTTTCAATACATTCGAGTTGGCGATATCCTATCGACAAGGCTTCATGAACGTATTGGATAAAACAAACTTGAAGAAAGGCATGACGTCAGATTTGAGTATAAGTTTGTTCATTCCTTTCTTTAGCAAATAAGCTCCTCACAAGTTCCTCGAGAACCGATCATCTCCTCTCGAGGAGCTTTTCAGGCCGAAAAAAGGCGGAAAAATATTTTTCACGCAAAACGCATTATGATACAGACGATTAGATGCGATTTTAACATTTATTTGTCTCAATGTTTTTTTGCAACTATCTGATAATCAACAATCGCTTGTCTTAATTTTTTCGGCCAAAATATTTTTTTCTTCGTTCAAATAGCCTTATGTTTGCACCCGATTTCAACGATACAGACAATTGGGCTTAACGTTCAGAAGTCGGCAGATACGGAACTTACAAAACAGAGAGTGAGCATGACGTCAGTCAGGCATCCGCCAAGCGGATGCCCATACATCGTCAATGAAGCAACAAGTAAGTTGCATTATCTGTCAGAAAAAGAGAGACAACCCCAAAATCATTATAGACTACCTATTATGAATATCGCCAGCTTTCACTATGAAAGCAAAAAAACTGTTCATTCAAACCAACCGAGGGTGCGCCAAGAAGGTAGCACCCTCTTGCTTTTCAATGAAGGGCTATGTATGACAAACCCCGCAGTTTCGTAAAATTTTCTCCGCACAAAACTGCAGTTCATTCGGCACAAAACTGGAGTTCATTCGGGAGAGAACTCGAGTTTTGTATGGAGAAAACTGTAGTTCGGTCCAGAGATTTCTTTTCCAAACCTGGCAACACGCTTTATTTCCTTCCATTCTTTTATTCGAAAAAGGAAAACAATTCATTTTAAAGTTGTATATTTGCGAAATAGAACTAAATTACGATAGAAATGGAGTCTCTCAACCTCATCAAGAACGACCCTTGGTTAGCTCCCTATGAGAAAGCGATCCAAGGAAGGTATCAGTATGTCCGCGAACGCGAAAAGAGCTTGACCAACGACGGCCGGCAGACATTATCTGAATTGGCTTCGGGTTATTTGTATTTCGGCTTGCACAAGACAGCCGACGAATGGATCCTTCGCGAATGGGCTCCGCACGCAACGGCCATCTACATCATCGGTACATGCAACGGATGGAAGAAAGAGGAATCCTATCGCCTTGCGCCGATCGGCAACGGCGTGTGGGAGGTGAAACTGCCGCTCGATAAGCTCCACCACGAAGATCTCTTCAAGTTGTGGGTCGAATGGGAAGGCGGAAACGGCGAACGTATCCCGGCATGGATTCGTCGCGTGGTGCAAGACCCCGAGACGAAAATCTTCAGTGCCCAAGTGTGGGATCCCGCCGCTCCCTATCAATTTAAAGTAAAGCGGTTCAAGCCGGACACCACTCCGTTGATGATTTACGAGTGCCATATCGGAATGAGCACCAACGAAGAACGGGTAGGCACCTACAACGAATTTCGCGAAAATGTATTGCCGCGCATCGTCAAGGATGGCTACAATGCCATCCAGATCATGGCCATCCAAGAGCATCCCTACTATGGGTCGTTCGGCTATCATGTGAGCAGTTTCTTCGCTGCTTCTTCTCGTTTTGGTACGCCCGACGAGCTGAAACAATTGATTGACGAGGCCCATGCCAACGGACTGGCCGTCATCATGGACATTGTCCATAGTCATGCGGTCAAAAACGAGACAGAGGGATTGGGACGCTTCGACGGATCGTATGATCTCTACTTCCATGGCGACAGCCGACGCGAGCACCCGGCCTGGGATTCGCTCTGCTTCGACTATGGCAAGAACGAGGTGTTGCACTTCCTCTTGTCGAACTGCAAGTTTTGGCTGGACGAATACCACTTCGACGGTTTCCGCTTCGATGGTGTGACGTCAATGCTCTACTACAGCCACGGCTTGGGCGAAGCCTTCTGCAACTATAGCGACTATTATAATGGCCATCAAGACAGTGATGCCATTGCTTATTTGACTTTGGCCAACAAGCTGATCCACGAAGTAAACAAACACGCCATCACCATCGCCGAAGAGGTGAGCGGTATGCCTGGTTTGGCTGCAAAAATCGAGGACGGTGGCTATGGTTTCGACTATCGCATGGCGATGAACATCCCCGACTTTTGGATCAAAACCATCAAAGAGAAGAAAGACGAAGATTGGCACCCGTCTGCTATCTGGTGGGAGACGACCAACCGCCGCGCCGACGAGAAGACGATCAGCTATGCCGAGAGTCATGATCAGGCACTGGTGGGCGACAAGACCATCATCTTCCGCCTAATCGATTCGGATATGTATTGGCATATGCAAAAAGATGACCATAACTTCCGTGTCGAACGCGGTATGGCTCTCCATAAGATGATCCGCCTTGTAACGGCAACGACCATCAATGGCGGCTACCTCAACTTCATGGGAAATGAATTCGGTCACCCCGAGTGGATCGACTTCCCGCGTGAAGGCAATGGTTGGTCGCACAAATATGCGCGCCGCCAATGGGATTTGGAAGACAATCCCAACTTGAAATATCACTACCTGGGCGACTTCGACGAGGCAATGGTCAAACTGATACGCTCGGTGAAGAATTTCTCCAACACCCCACTGCTGAAGGTGTGGGACAATGACGGCGACCAGATCCTGGCCTACCGTCGTCGTGACCTGGTGTTTGTCTTCAACTTCAGTCCGAACAAATCGTTTACCGACTATGGTTTCCTTGTTCCGATGGGCGAATATGAAGTGGTATTGAACAGCGATGCGACACTATTTGGCGGCAATGGCTTGAATGATGACACCGTTCATCACTTCACCCAGTTCGATCCGCTCTACAAACGGCAGAAGAAAGAGTGGCTGAAGCTCTATGTTCCGGCCCGTTCGGCAATGGTACTTCGCAAAGTG
>CAVJQR010000133.1:0-4151 GCA_963651605.1 Agathobaculum sp. | reverse complement strand
GCAAAGTGAAGGCAGTAGCAGTGCCGGAAGTTGAAAAGAAAAAAGAGAAAGCCCCTAAGAAAAAGGTGGCTGCCAAAAATAAAACAACAAAAAAACAATCTGAAAAAAAGAATAACAATGAGTAAATTATATCCATTGACATTCAAACCGATCCTCAAAAGTGTTATTTGGGGTGGTTCACAAATTTGCCCTTTCAAAGGCATCTCTCCCGTACAAGATGGTATCGGGGAAAGTTGGGAGTTGTCTCATGTCGACGATAATTTTTCCATCGTAGCAGAAGGAGAACTGGCCGACCAATCATTGGACGACTTGATCCGCACCTATGGCAAAGAGCTATTGGGCGAAAAGGTAATGGAACGTTTCGGCACACGCTTCCCGCTCTTGATCAAGTTCATTGATGCCTGCGACAATCTTTCGATTCAAGTCCATCCGAACGATGAATTGGCCAAAGCACGTCATAACTCATTCGGCAAGACTGAAATGTGGTATGTGATCAAAGCTGACAAGAACGCTTCGCTCTACTCGGGCTTCTCGCAGCAAATCAATGCCGATGAATACGTAAAACGTGTAGCAGACAACACCATTATGGACGTCTTGCAGCGTTACAATGTAAATGCAGGTGATGTATTCTTCTTGCCGGCCGGCCGTGTTCATGCCATCGGGGCCGGTTGCTTCATTGCCGAAATCCAGCAGACAAGCAACATCACTTACCGAATCTACGACTACAATCGTAAAGACAAGAATGGCAACGGCCGTGAGTTGCATACGGAACTGGCCAAGGACGCTATCGACTATACATTGTATCCCGACTACCGTACCCACTACAAAGCGCACACGAATGCCACAGTCAACTTGGCTGATTGCAAATATTTCACAACCAACTTGCTCGATATGGATGCCGTCATCGTACGCGACTTCAAAGAGTTGGATTCATTCGTTGTGTATATTTGTATGGAAGGATCCGCAACATTGACTGACAACAATGGCTATGCAATCACCTTACACCAAGGACAGACAGCCTTGATTCCGGCTTGCGCAGAAGCAGTGACGATTTCTCCGGCACCAAATGCCAAGTTCCTGGAAGCTTACATCCATTGATAAACAGATGATTGTCTGATCATCCACTATACAAGCGGGCATGGAAGAAGTCTCTTTCATGCCCGCTTTTTATGCTTTTCTTCTTCAACTATTCACTTTTATAATTCATATTATTTTCGTAAGTTTGTAATCTTAAGTCATAGAACAATATGAATTGGTTACAAGAGACATTCCTTCAGCCTACATTAGTTCAGGCTATAGTCGTCATTTGCATTGTATCCGCATTGGGTACCTACTTGGGAAGAATAAAGTTTTTTGGCGTCTCTTTGGGTGTTACATTCGTATTCTTTGTCGGTATCCTGGCCGGTCACCTCGGCATCGAAGTCAACAAGGATATGCTGAGTTTCGCTCAAAACTTCGGACTCATCATCTTCGTCTACACATTGGGACTGCAAGTAGGTCCGGGCTTTTTCTCTTCGTTGAAGAAAGGGGGAATCTTATTGAATTCCATCGGATTGGCAGTCGTTTTCTTAGGATTGGTATTGGCTTTGATATTGCACTGGACCACCTCCGTATCGTTGCCGGATATGATGGGATTGTTATGCGGAGCTGTAACCAACACTCCGGCATTGGGTGCAGCACAGCAAGCCCTCCAACAAGTGGACCCAACTAACACCCGCGGTGTTACAAACATGGCCTTAGCATGTGCTGTGACCTATCCCTTGGGAGTTGTTGGTGTGATCTTGGCCATTGTCATCCTAAAATCCATCTTCTTGAAGAAGAAAGAGAGCAAGAACATAAATGACAATGACAAACAGACCTACGCCGCAGAGTTTCAAGTATGCAACCCGGCCATCTACCATAAGAGCATCAAAGAGGTAATGTCACTAACCGACAAACATTTTGTCATCTCACGTGTGTGGCGCAACGGCAAGGTTTCTATTCCTACCTCCGACACGACCTTGGAAGAACATGACCATCTGCTGGTCATCTCAGTAAAGTCTGATGTTGGAAATATCAAAGTCCTTTTCGGAGAACAAGAAGCAAAAGATTGGAACAAGGAAGACATTGACTGGAATGCTATAGACAGTCAACTGATCTCTCGCCGTATCCTCGTGACCCGTAACCGCTTCAATGGTGTCAAGCTCGGATCATTACGACTCCGTAACCTATATGGCATCAACATAACCCGCATCAATCGTGCGGGTATCGATCTGTTGGCATCGCCCGACCTTCGCCTGCAAGTAGGCGACCGGTTGACGATCGTCGGTGAAGCGAATGCGGTTGAAAATGTCAGCAAGCTTCTTGGAGACGAAGTAAAACGACTGCGCAGACCGAACCTATTGGCCATCTTCGTAGGATTAACTTGTGGTGTCGTATTGGGTTCCATCCCTATTGCTATTCCGGGGTTGGAGACTCCGATCAAGCTTGGTCTTGCCGGCGGACCGATTGTTGTCGGCATCTTGATGGGAGCTTTCGGTCCTCGTTTGCACCTCACCACCTACACGACACAAAGTGCCGGCATGATGGTTCGTCAGATGGGTATCGTCTTTTACCTGGCCGGATTAGGATTGGATTCAGGCGCTCACTTCTTCGAAACCGTCTTTCGGGCAGAGGGTTTGCTATGGATCGGATTGGGTTTCTTGCTGACAATCGTTCCTGTATTGATTGTCGGCTATATAACCTCTCAATTCTTACATATCAACTACGCCAAAAATGTAGGTATGTTATGCGGCAGTATGGCAAACCCCATGGCCTTGAGCTATGCCAATACGACAGTGGATGGGGATGAGCCATCCGTAGCTTATGCGACAGTCTATCCCCTCTCGATGTTCGTTCGTGTGATCTCTGCCCAATTGGTTATTCTCTTGTTGCAGTAGTCACTTTACGACATCGGACAAGCACCTTTTCGTTGTTGGCCAATGTCGTGGCAAAAAGATAAACCTCACCCCCGTCTTTCACTTTGCACTTCTTCCGAAGAGCATCGACCGTGAGGGGGAAATTACGCACAGTGATATTTGCTTGTGGAATAACTTTAGACAACTCTTTGCAAAGCTTTCCGGAGAATGGCATACACTCCTCCACTTCGAAGATACGACCGGGGAAGTTATAAAGGGAGTCATCGGAGGTATAAAGGTGGCTACTTACATGCAATTTTTCAATAGGGTAATACTTAGCCAACACCTTAAAAGCACCGGCTTTTAGAATAGCGGCATTGGGTTCGTAAAGGTATTTTTTCAAGGAAGAGGTACAACTAATAATAGCCGCTTGCTCTTCTGACAGCGAAAAATCGAATGATTGGGAGGCTCCCGTCGCAGAGAAATTCTCACAATGAATGCGAGGCTCAATCTCAGCATTACGTCCTATTTCGAACAAAAGTTCCTTGCATTCATTGCGGACTGCCAACACATGAATGTCTACCGTTCCAGGCAATAGGGCCAAGGTCTGACGAATATCAGCCATGGGTGAGATTTTAGCTATAACACGCGGAGCTTTCTCCAAGAGACGAGGTAACAACAGCGTCAAATCCGGCTCACAATCGGAGAGGGCAAACACCCGTTTGTTTCCTTCTCCCCGCCGTGCAGGATCCAAATAGAAGAGATCAACAGCCGGAAGTTCATCGATGTATTGCATCGAATCGGCATTGACGACTGTGATATTATCCGCGCCCAAGACGGAAAAGTTATGCACTGCCGCCTCACAATAAAGAGGGAAACGCTCCACATATATTACCTGTTTTGCATGGCGAGAGAAGAAAAAAGAGTCAATTCCCAATCCACCGGTCAGATCGCAGAGTAACTCTTTGTCTGTAACCATTGCTCCTTTGTAAGCCGCCGTCTGCTCCGACGAGCATTGTTCTGCCGTAATCTTGGCGGGAAATATCAGTTCTTCATTCATCGCCCATGAGGGTAACTTCTCGTGTATCTGCCGACGAGCCAATATCTGCTCGACCAAAAAAGGAACATTAAGATGCGGAAAACGATTGGCACCCAGCAATAGTTTTGTCACCTCCTCCTGTTTATGTTCGTGAATGAATGCTTTCTCTTCGTCTGTCAGTTTCATTGCTAAAACAAAAATAGGGGTACAATGGTGAAATCATACCCCTATTATAC
>CAVJQR010000132.1:0-7976 GCA_963651605.1 Agathobaculum sp. | reverse complement strand
GTTTGCCCTGGACGAAGCTTTCGCCCATCGAGGGGCAGAGGTGACACTGGTGAGCGGACCCGTCTCGTTGACGGCCCACCATCCGAATATCCATCGCATCGAAGTGGAGGCAGCAGAGGAGATGTATCAGGCCACGGTGACCGCCTTTCCTACGGCCGATGCCGCCATCTTGTGCGCAGCCGTTGCCGACTATCGCCCCGCTTCGTTGTCGATGGAGAAGATCAAACGGGAGAATACAGGCGAGATGACACTCCGCTTGGTGCCCAACAAAGACATCGCTGCCGCCTTGGGCGAGATGAAACAGCCGCATCAACGGCTGGTGGGTTTCGCGTTGGAGACGAACGACGCTGTGCATCATGCCGAGGATAAGCTGGCACGAAAGAAGTTGGATTTTATCGTACTCAATTCATTACAAGACAAAGGAGCCGGCTTCCGGTGCGATACCAACAAGGTGACAATCCTCGACAAATCGGGGAAAGTGACGGAATATCCGCTGAAAAGAAAGGAGGAGGTAGCCTCCGATATTGTCGACCAATTGGTGGCTTTGTTTTGAATGTAGACAAAATAGAAAATGAAAAGAAAGATAGTAGCATGGATGATGGCAAGCTTCTTGTCGGTGGCCGGGTTCGCACAAACCACGACCTCGGGCGAGTTGAACGCGCGCATTACGGTCAACAGTGATAAGATTCAGGGCTCCGATAAGCAGGTTTTTACCACTTTGCAGCAATCGCTGACCGAATTTGTGAACAATCGCCGTTGGACGGACGCCACCTTTTCCATCAACGAACGAATCGACTGCACGATGACCATCATCGTGAGCGAGCAGAACGACAACAGTTTTACCGCCGAGCTTCAAGTGCAGGCCCGCCGCCCGGTCTACGATTCTTCGTATACGACCACGTTGTTGAACTATCGGGACACGGAGTTCACTTTCGATTATGTCCAGTTCGAGCAACTCGAATATATGGAAAATACGCTGAGCAGCAATCTTACGGCCACGATCGTCTACTATATTTACATCATTCTTGGGTTGGATTTCGACAGTTTCTCGCCGGGCGGTGGAAAAGCGTACTATGATCGGGCCCAACAGATCGTCTCCCTGGCTCAATCGCAGTCGTGGAACGGCTGGAAAGCATTCGAGAAAAGCAACAACCGCCACGGGTTGATCACTGCCTTGACCGACAACACGTCGGAAACATTCCGCAATTTTTGGTATACTTACCACCGTAAAGGATTGGACGAGATGGCCGGCAATCCGGACCGTGGTCGGGCCACTATCATCCAGGCATTGCCCGCTTTGAAAGAGATCAAGAGTGCACGCCCGACGTCGGTGGTGTTGACCATGTTGTCTGATGCCAAGCTGGACGAGATCGTTTCGATCTATTCCAAGGCTACCACGCAGGAGAAACAGGAGGGTTACAAGCTGCTTTATGAATTGTACCCGACTGAATCCACCCGTTTGGAATCCATGAAAAAATAAAAGAACTATGCTGAAATCGCTATACATACAGAATTTCGTCCTGATCGATAGCTTGGATATCAAATTCGATAAAGGCTTTTCCGTGATAACGGGCGAGACCGGTGCCGGAAAATCCATTATATTGGGGGCATTAGGACTGGTGCTTGGTGCGCGGGCCGACGGAAAAAGCATTCAGAAAGGATGCGGCAAGTGTGTGATTGAAGCCACCTTCGACATTGCCAAGTACCAACTCGAGCCGTTTTTTATGGAGAACGATCTCGAGTATGATGCCGACACTTGCATTGTGCGGAGGGAGCTCTACAGCACGGGCAAGTCGAGGGCTTTCGTCAATGATTCGCCCGTTTCGTTGGCTATCTTGAAGGAGTTGGGCACGAAGCTGATCGATATCCATTCGCAACATCAGAACCTGTTGCTGGGAAATACCCATTTCCAGCTGAAGGTGGTGGACGTGATGGCCGAAAATGAAATACTGCTTATCCTTTACCGCAAGGAGTATTCCCGTTATCAGGGCCTGAAGCGGGAGCTGAAAGAGCTCCAACAAAAGGCCGCACAGACCAAACAGGAAGAGGACTATATCCGCTTCCAACTGGAACAACTGGACGAGGCGCAACTGCAAGAGGGCGAACAGGAAGCACTCGAACAGGAGCAGGAAACCTTGGCCCATGCCGAAGAAATCAAAGGAGCACTCTATAAAATAGCCCAATTGCTGGACGGCGAAGAGATGGGCGGTGTGCAACTGCTGAAAGAGGCATTGAACACTGCCGAGAGCCTCGAGGCGTACTATCCGAAATCGAAAGAGATAGCCGAGCGCATCCGTTCGGCTTATATTGACATGAACGACTTGGCCTCGGATGCCGATTCGCAGAAGGAAGATGTCGAATTCAACCCCGAACGGCTCGACTGGGTCAATGAACGGTTGAACCTTCTCTACACCTTGGAGCAAAAACATCACCTCTCGCACGTCGAAGAGTTGATAGCTTTGCGCGACCGGTACCGGCAACAGATCGAAGAGATCGGCTCGTTCGACGAACAGATCGAGGAGCTCAACCGCCTGATTGCCGCATCCTATCAGGAGTTGTTGCAACAGGCTGCCGTGTTGAGTGCCCAACGTCAGACCGCCGCCGAGCGTATTTCGAAGGAACTTGTGCAGACAGTGACACCACTAGGTATGCCGAATGTCCGCTTCGAGGTGGAGGTGACACGGAAAGAAGAACCCGAAGCGGATGGTATGGATGCCATACGATTCCTCTTTTCGGCCAACAAGAACGGCGAATTACAACCCGTCGAACAGACAGCTTCCGGTGGTGAAATATCCCGTTTGATGCTCTGTATCAAGGCAATGATTGCCGGCTTCACAGCACTCCCGTCGATCATTTTTGATGAGGTAGACACGGGCGTTTCCGGTGATATTGCCGACAAAATGGGAGCTATCATGCAACGGTTGGGCGACAAGATGCAGGTCTTTGCCATTACCCACCTGCCGCAGATTGCCTCGAAGGGTGCAGCACATTATTATGTCTACAAACAAGATTTGGACGATCGTACCGTCACCCGAATCAAACAACTGACAGACGAAGAGCGAGTGAACGAGGTGGCCCGGATGTTGAGTGGCGCCACTTTGACAGATGCCTCCGTGGCCAATGCCCGCGACTTGCTGTTGTCGACGAAACATAAATAAAAGATTATAGCCGCAGAACTGAAAACAATAGATATGGAAAAGAGCGTAAGATTACAAATTTTAGAATTGATTCACCAAGAGGTGATTCCGGCAATCGGTTGTACAGAACCGATTGCCGTAGCGTTGGCTGCAGCCAAAGCAGCTGAAATCCTACAGCAACCGGTCAAACAGATCGACGTTTATCTGAGTGCCAATATCCTGAAAAATGCGATGGGAGTTGGTATTCCCGGGACGGGGATGGTCGGATTGCCCATTGCCATTGCCCTTGGAGTCCTGATCGGCAAGTCGAAATACGGACTGGAGGTGTTGAAAGACATGACACCTCCAGCCTTGGAATGGGGCAAACGTCTCGTCGACAAGCAGGTTATTCACATCAGTTTGAAAGAAGGGAATGTAGACAAACTCTATATCGAGGTCGTTTGTCGCACGGAGGAGGAGAGTGCCACGGCCATTATTGCCCACGAACATACCCGTTTCGTCTATTTGTCCCACAACGATGAGGTGTTGAAAGACGATCGTGATGCGCTTGCTCAGGAGCAAAACGGGGAAGATGCGTTGCAACTCTCGTTCGATACGGTCTATCAGTTCGCCATGGAAAGCCCATTGGATGAGATCCATTTCATCCAGGAGGCAGCACGTCTGAACCGTCAGGCGGCGGAAGAATCCATCAAGGGCTCGTATGGGCACACGGTAGGAAAGACCATTTCCGGCGAATATGGCAAGAAATACTTGGGCGAGTCGTCCTATACGCGCATGTTATGCCTCACCGCTTCCGCTTGTGATGCCCGTATGGCGGGGGCAATGATTCCGGTAATGAGCAATTCCGGCAGTGGTAAC
Source organism: Agathobaculum sp. (assembly GCA_963651605.1). Lineage (GTDB taxonomy): Bacteria > Bacteroidota > Bacteroidia > Bacteroidales > Tannerellaceae > Parabacteroides. The sequence continues at coordinate 3,981 of CAVJQR010000132.1, read as the reverse complement.
CAAGGTTTGGCCGCCACTCTTCCGGTCGTTTCCTTTGCCGAAGATATGAAGGCTACCGACGAACAGTTGACGCGTGCCTTGATGCTCAGCCATTTGATGGTGATCTATATCAAACAGAGCCTTGGCCGCCTGTCAGCCTTGTGCGGATGTGTGGTGGCAGCCATCGGGGCCAGTTGTGGCATTACCTGGCTGATGGGAGGCAGCAAGAAGCAGCTTACTTACGCCATCAAGAACATGATCGGCAACATTACCGGTATGATTTGCGACGGAGCGAAACCGAGTTGTGCCTTGAAAGTGGCCAGCGGCGTGTCGACAGCCATGCTCTCCGCCATGATGGCCATGGAAGAGAAAGTCGTGACATCAATCGAAGGTATCATCGACGAAGACGTAGACAAATCCATTTACAACCTGACTTCGATCGGAACGAAAGGCATGGAGGCAACCGACAGATTGGTGTTGGACATCATGACGCACAAGTCATAATCATTTACAGCAAGCATTTTTTTGAAGAAAAGACAGCAGATGGAAAAGAGGATAAGCAACAAACGGATAGGGGCGCACGTCTCTTCCTCGGGTGGGGTAGAGAATGCCCCGCTCAATGCTACGGCTATCGGTGCCAAAGCTTTCGCCTTGTTCACGAAGAACCAACGGCAATGGAAGTCGGCTCCGCTCACGGAAAAGAGCATCGATCTGTTCAAGCAACGGTGTGCCGAAGGAGGATTTACGCCCGACGATATCTTGCCGCACGACAGTTACCTGATCAACTTGGGGCATCCCGAGGCAGAGGGTTTGGAGAAATCGCGTGCTTCGTTTCTCGACGAGATGCAGCGATGCGAGCAGCTTGGCCTGAACCGTTTGAACTTTCACCCGGGAAGCCATCTCAAAGCCATCGGCATCGATGAGTGTCTGGCACGGATTGCCGACTCCATCAACCGGGCATTGGCGCAGACGAAAGGGGTGACGGCCGTCATCGAAAACACGGCCGGACAGGGATCCAACTTAGGGTATACGTTCGAACAGATTGCACAAATCATTGACGGGGTGGAGGACAAGAGCCGCGTGGGTGTCTGCATCGATACGGCCCACACCTTGGCTGCCGGCTATGAGATCCGCACTCCCGAAGGATTTGCCTCGACCTTTGCCCACTTCGACGAGGTGATAGGCTTCCACTATCTGAAGGGAATGCACATCAACGATTCGAAGAAGGAGTTGGCTTCACACGTCGACCGGCACGACAGTATCGGAAAGGGGCTGATGGGAATGACCCTGTTCGAGCTATTGATGAACGACGCCCGTTTCGATCATATCCCGCTGATTCTCGAGACGCCCGACGAAAGTCTGTGGCCCGACGAGATCCGTCTGTTGTATTCACTGGAACACAATTAAAATAAAACATATCGCAATGAAGAAATTTTGGATAGCCATCGCCGCCTGCCTGAGCTTGGCCTCGTGGTGGGATGCCTCGGCTTGTACCGGGTTGCTGGTAGGAAAGAAAGCATCGACGGACGGTTCCGTGATGATCAGTTACGCCGCCGATTCCTATTCACTCTATGGCGAGCTTTATCGTTGGCCGGCTGCTGTTTGGCCGGAGGGCGCTATGCTGGAGATCAAAGAGTGGGATACGGGCAAACCTTTAGGACTAATCAAACAGGTGAAGGAGACATACGCCGTGGTCGGCAACATGAACGAGCACCAGGTAGCCATCACGGAGAGCACCTTCGGCGGACGTTCCGAATTGGTCGACACGACCGGTATCATGGACTACGGAAGCTTGATCTACGTCGCTTTGCAACGTTCGAAGAGTGCCCGCGAAGCCATTAAGATAATGACCGACCTTGTGGCGGAATATGGTTACTACAGCAGTGGCGAATCGTTCTCCATTGCCGACAAGAACGAAGCTTGGATCATGGAGATGATCGGCAAGGGTACGGGCAACAAAGGGGCCGTTTGGGTGGCCATCCGTATTCCTGACGATTGCATTGCGGCCCATGCCAACCAATCTCGTATCCAACAAATTCCGTTCGACGACAAAGAGAACTGTCTCTATTCGCCCGATGTGGTTTCGTTTGCCCGCGAGAAAGGTTATTTTAAAGGCAAAGACAAAGACTTCAGTTTCGCCAAGGCTTATTGCCCTTACGACTTTGGTGGCTTGCGCGCATGCGAAGCCCGCGTGTGGTCTTTCTTCAACAAATACAACAAGGATATGGGCAAATACATCGAATTGGCCAAGGGCGATGTGAACGCCGAGCCGATGCCGTTGTATATCAAGCCCGACCGCAAGCTCTCGGTGACCGATGTACAGCAGATGATGCGCGACCATTACGAGGGGACGGAGCTGGAGATGACCAACGACCCCGGGGCCGGTCCTTTCAAAGCCCCGATCCGTTTCCGCCCGTTGAGCTATAAGGTAGACGGCGAGTCGTACATGAACGAGCGCCCGATCGCCACGCCGCAGTCCGGTTTCGTGATCGTTCCGCAGCTCCGCAGCTGGTTGCCCGATGCCATTGGCGGCGTGCTTTGGTTTGCTGTCGACGATGCCAATACGACGGTCTTCACACCATTGTACTGCTCCATCACCGAGTCGCCCGAGTGTTATCGTCAGGGCAATGGCAGCTTGATGGAGTTTTCTTGGACCTCTGCCTTTTGGATTCGTAACTGGGTTGCCAACATGGTGTATGCCCGCTACAATCATATGATCGGCGACCTCCGCAAGGTGCAGTCTGAACTGGAAGAGAAATACCAATCCATGCTGCCGGCAATCGACAAGGCAGCGGAAGAGTTGTATGCCAAAGATCCGCAGGAAGCTGTGAAGTTCCTGACATGGTACAGCACGACGACCGCCAACGAATCGGTTGAACGCTGGAAGAAACTGGGCGAGTTCTTCATCGTGAAATATACCGATGGGGTGATTCGCAAAGAGAAGGACGGCAAATTCCTCGACAATGGCTATGGACAGCCGGCATTCCCCGACTCTCCGGGCTACAGCGAAGAGTTCTATCGTGAGATTGTCCGCGCTACGGGCGACAAACTGAAAGTGAAAAAATGAACGGTTAAAACAGAGAACAATATGAAAAAGATTCTATTAAGTTTGTGTATGCTCTGCATGAGCTTGAACATTTTTGCACAGACACGGCAAGGTGATCAGTCGGTAGGTTTGAATTTGGGCTACGCCTTTGATTCGGAAAATGTAACATTGGGTATCGATTACCGCTATAATGTAACCGACGAGATTCGCTTGGCGCCGTCGTTTACCCACTTCATCAAGAACAACGGGTTGAGTGCGAGTGCCATAGACCTGAACGTTCATTACCTTATTCCCCTGTCGGATGTGTTGGGATTCTATCCGTTGGCCGGAGTGGACCTCTCCTTTTGGCAGAATAAATTTTTCCAGCGTTTGGACGGCTATATTGATGATAGCTACACCCGCGTGGGCGTAAACTTGGGTCTTGGCGCCGAGATCTATGCCACCGACGAGCTGAGTGTCGGCCTGGAGGTGAAGTATAACATCATCAAAGACTTCGACCAGGCATTGGTAGGCTTGCGTGTAGCCTATAATTTCTGATGAGGAAGTAAGGAGAATCATCCCGAAATAAGAAAACGCATCTTCATCCGACGGGGATGGGGGTGCGTTTGTTTTTTGCGGGAGCTGAAAGCACTCTGAAAAGGGGGTGTGTTGCTTCTCAAAAAAGGTCCCGAGCTTTTTGAAAAATCATGCCGAGCTTTTTCCAAAAAGGTCCCGAGCTTTTTTTGAATTCATGCCGACCTTTTTTGTAGATATTGCTGTCCGGTAAAAACAAATTATAGGTTGATAATATACGGATAGGCTTTAAAATGTGGCTGTTCGCGTTTGCGATGCCCTGAAATGGCATCGAATAATGTTACTTTTGGCTTTTGTTATATTGTCTCTCTCTTTTGTCTCTCTTTTCGCGTGAGCTGCATTTCATGCAGCTGGGTAGTACCTACTTTTTGCTTGATCAAAAA
>CAVJQR010000131.1:1284-7992 GCA_963651605.1 Agathobaculum sp. | reverse complement strand
GTACGCATTTTGGTTAAAAAAGCTCCCGACCTTTTCCGACAATCATCCCGTCCTTTTTTGGAAATCATGCCGAGCTTTTTTTCAATATATGATATAGCAAAGATAGTATATATTTCTTGGATTCATCCTTTCTTTTTAAGAAAATGTCAAAAACCGCAAACTTTTACACCTTCTATCTGTCAAAAACCGCAAATTTTAAGAGGCGGAAAGAGTCAAAAACCGCAAAGTTATGAATAATCGCAAACAGCGCCCCCGGCGCTTTCCTTCGGTCGGAGTTTCAATCTTATTGCTGCTGCGATATCCATAACTTTACCATTTTGTGGTTGTTTCCGAATAAAGTCGACCACCGTCAAGGGGGAGACTCCAATCCCCCGCCCCACATCACCGATCCACCTTTTCGCTTTTCAGGAAGAGGCCGCCGCCGTTATGGTCGAAATACTTCACCTGCATCTTGTGGTATCCCTTGCGCAGGGGCAGGAGGCGCGACTTCACCACCGTCGAGTGGCCGCCGTCGTTGTCGATGACCATCTCTCCGTCGAGCGAAAGGGTGCTGCCGTCGTCGGACGAGAGGATGAAGGCATAGAAGCCGTCGGTCGGGGCATGGAAAAAGCCGTCGATGATGAGGCCGATGTTGCCCTTCACGCCTTCGGGGATGCACACCTCGTCGGTATGGTACGTGCCAAGGAAGGGAGCCTTGTCGATATCGCCACACAGCTCGCCGGCATAGTCGTACCAGCGGGCCGTGAAGCCCTTCTCGGCCGGGGCTGCCGTCTGCGTCGGCTCGATCCATTGCGCCGGCTCGTAGCTGACCGTAACCGGCTCGCCTTTGAGGTCGCCCGGTGCAAAGGCACGGAGGGTGAGCATTGCGGGAGAGTCGATCTTATAGTGGGCGGGCAAGACGGGCGACGCGGCAGTGGGCGCCGTGCTGTCTGTCGTGAAGCGGATCACGGCCGACGGATCGGCGCAACGGGCCTCGACCGTAGTGCTCCCTTCATAGGCATTGACGCCATACACGCCCGTGATGTCGGGCATGCGGTAGGCCACACCCATCGAGCGCAGGCGGGCATATTGCTGCTGCATGCGGCGGTCGAAGTCGGCCCATGAGGTGCGGGCCGCGGTGGGTGTCCAGGCGGCTTCGGCCTGGGCAATGAGTCGGGGCAGCACCATATAGCAGAGGCGGCGCATCGACGGCACATGTTCGGCCCATAGGTTGCCCTGCAGACCGATCACACGGCTTTGGGCCGAGGCGTCGATGCCGGCGGGCGGCGCGAACAGGAAGATGCGTTCGAGGTCGCCGTCGTTCTGTGCAAAGTCGTAATAGAAATGGGTCGTCGGGCAGCAGACCACGTCGTTGCCTCCGTTGGCGGCATCGATGGCCCCTTGGGCATTGTCGCCGCGCCACCACATCACCGTGGCATCGTGCGATACGCCGCCGGCCAGGATCTCGTCCCACCCGATCATCCGTCGGCCGTGGGCGTTGAAGAATTGCTCCATTTCGCGCGTGAACCACGCCTGGAGGCCCTTTCCTCCGTTGGTTATCTGCAGCTCATCGATCCGTTTCCGGCAGTCGGGACACTCGTTCCAGAACGACATCTCCACCTCGTCGCCACCGATATGGGCATATTTCGAGGGGAAGAGATCGAACAGTTCGCTCCACACGTTGCGGCAGAACTCGAGCGTGGCATCCCGCCCCAGGCAGAGGGGCGACGAGAAACTGCCGCGCCAGGCCTCGCCCTCGCTCTCGTACCGGCAACCGAGCTGCGGGTAGCATGCGATGGCACCGAGCGAATGGCCGGGCATGTCGATCTCGGGCACCACGTCGATGCCGCGCGCCGAAGCGTAGGCCACCACCCGCCGCACGTCGTCCTGCGTATAGAATCCGCCGTAGAGGGAGTCGGTCTCGTTCGCGGCCGGTTGCATCTTCGAGCGGTCGAGCCGCAGGTCGGGGTCGGAATTTTTCCGTGCCGTGGTCTCGCACCACTCGTCCTGCCGGTTCATGGTGCGCCATGCGCCCCGTTGGGTGAGCAGCGGATAGCGCTTGATCTCGATGCGCCATCCCTGGTCGTCGGTAAGGTGCCAATGCAGGCGGTTGAGCTTATAGAGGGCCATGAGGTCGACAATCTGCAGCATCTCGTCGGTCGAGAAGAAATGGCGCGAGCAGTCGACCATCAGTCCGCGCCACGGATAGCGGGGCGTATCGTCGATATGGAGGCAGTCGATGGGCGTCCGCTTGCCGTCGGCATCAAACAGCTGATGCAGCGAAGCGACGGCACAGGCCGCACCGGCACAGTCGGTCGCCACGATGCGTACGCCCTCCTTCTCCACGTCGAGGGCATAGCTTCCGCTCGTTCCCCGGCCGGATGCCCGGATGGTATAGGTTCCGTTCCGGCCCCGGCGGGCATCGGCCGTGATGCCTTGGCGGCCGAGTACGTCGCACAGATAGCGGGCCACGGGTGCGAGCGAGTCGGCTTCATAGGTCACCGTGGCACGGTCGGCGGGGGTATACTGTCCGCCCGTGCGCACCATCGTTTGGGGTTGCGGCACGAGCGAGGTTTGTTCTTGGGCAAATGCCGGCCACGGCAACAGGGCCACGGCAGCGGCGATAAGGATATTTCGCATAAATGTCAATTATCTGTATTTGAGTTTTTGTTTCGGCAAAAGTAATGAAAAAATGGCGTTCCGGATGTGTTTTTGGGGGGTAATAATACGCCTTACGGCTGTTCATTGTCTGCGGTTACAATCTCCCAATGGCCTCCATACGTAGGAGAGCCTACCCGCTTTAGGAGACCGGACTCCCTAAGCAAGCGCAGGTTTTTTTCTACCCCGCGGGTGGATATGCCCAGTTCCATTGCAATTTGTGGCGTGGTTATTTTTGAATTATTCTTTATCAACTCCAAAATTTTAATGGCCGTTCTATGCTGTGTTCCCGAACTTTTTGCCACTGTCTCCAACGCTGTTCCCGAACCTGTTTCCGAACTTTCCGAGGGTGTTCCCGAACTTTTAAACGTTGTTCCCGAACCTGTTTCCGAACTTGTTTCCGAACGTATCTCCAGACTTTCGTCACAATGTTCATGAATGGGGATGGTTATCAAGAACGTCAGTCGGTCGTCTGTAGTTTCAAAAACGGCACGTGGCGACCCGTTTTCCGCCAATTTGGCTTGAATGGTCGGAATGCCGGTCGACCGCCCTTCGGTAAGATCGAGCTCTTTGAGATAATCGCCCAGCCGGCGGTTGCGATACCTTCGGCTTTTAAGCATCTCCCCTCTTTCTATCTCTTCGCTGGAGATGCTGCGGTCGGGGCCGGGGCAGTTGAGTATAAGAATAGCGTTCGGCTCAATGGTGATTTCAATCGGTTCATATTGTGTAAAATCCCGATGATAGACAGCGTTCACGACCGCCTCTTCGATGGCATCATACGGATAGTTCCAAAAGCGATCGGCCTCTTGTCTGCCGGAAACCTTGTGCACATATTCCCTGAGGAGATTGCTCCGAAGGTAATCCATTGTCTGCTTTATCATCTGCGGAACGCTACCCTTGAATGTCACTTCCGTGAAGTTGTTCGGATCTTTCATCTTCCCTTTGGGAAAATTCACCACATCGATTTGCGTGTAGGGGAAGAACTTGTCCGGGGTTTCACAAAACATCATGGCGGCAACATTGCGAAGCAAACGGTTCTCTTTCGGACCCGTGTATAGTCCCATTTGGTCAAGGATATTGGGCAAAGGGGCCGATATGATGTTTTCCGCCAACCGGCTCCCGACCCTCACCAGATAATCGCGAAGAAGCACGAGGGATATATCCTCCAACCGTATGTCACTGTTGCCACGATCATCGAAAGGAACACGATTGGCCAGTTCGCGCAGTTCGACAAGTGCCTCGCCCTTTGCCTCTATGCTACTGGCTCCGCTGCGAATATAGAAATGTTCTTTGGATCCTTTGGTGGTCACATTCACCGGTACCGAGTAGGGACGATAATTGCCCGCCGGGCACCAGATCACGATTACTTGCCGGCCGTTGTCTACCTCCTCGATCGAGGTACGGGGCAAATAGTAGGGGGATATTTTGCTGTTATAGCCGACCATTTCCTGTAAAATGCCGTCGATTTTTTCCAAGGGTACGCCTTCAACGGGGCGTATAGCCATGCCTGTATCGCCATCCGTGCCGACCCCGACGATGATATATCCCCCGCCCAAGTCGTCAATGTCATTTGCAAAAGCACAAATGCTGTGATATATGCTCCCGGGGTTCCAACCCTTCTTGAACTCGATTCGGTTGGATTCGATTTTCTGCTTGTCGAGCAGATCGTTTATGTTGATTGCCAATGCCATAGTTTTCAAGTTTTAGTTCAATTAAAAAAGATAGGTTTTATCGGTTCCGTGACAGAGCAATCGTAGCAATGATGTACGGATTTCTGCCAAAGAGCATCCATTAAGCCATTAGGAAGGCAACACTGTCAAAGCCGAAGAAGAGAACGGCCAAGTCGCTTATAGGTCCGGCAACTTGGTCGCTTGCTTCATCATTGGGAGACAGGGCGACACGAGCCCCCGCCCCGCTCCCGTCAGCGTTTCTTGATGATGGCCGCATAGCCGCCGGCCTGTGCCATCTTCACGTCGAATGGCTTGGCGGTATCGATGCGCCGGGTCTTGTGTTCGCAGTCGGTCGGCTCCTTGTCGGCCTTCTTGCCGTCTTGCCAGTACTCCACCTCGTAGGTGCCTTCGGGCAGGAAGTCGAGCGGCAAGCGGACGGTGCGCTCTTGGCTGTTGTTGAGGATTCCCACATACCACTCGTCGCCGTTCTGCTTGGCAATGGCCACAAACGACGAGGGATCGCCGCCGAGGAAGCGGGTATCGTCCCACGTGGTGGGCACGACGCGCACAAACTCCTCGCCCACCCGGCCGTATACGTTGTCGGGGTGTTCGCAGAAACACATGAAGGGACTGTCATAGACCACAAACTTGGCCAGCTCGGCGGCGCGGGTATTGGCCACGAGCGTCGGGCATTGCTGCTTGAACCGGCTGCGGGTCACATTCAGGAACCCGCCCGGGGTGTAGTCCATCGGGCCGGCCAGCATGCGCGTATAGGCCAGCGTCACATTGTGCTCCGGGGTGACACGGTCGCTGAATTTATAGTATTCGCCGCCCATCACCCCCTCGCGCGTCAGCAGGTGCGGATAGGTACGTTCGATGCCGTCGGGCTTGTAGGCGCCGTGGAGGTCGAGCATCAGCTCGTTCTCGGCCGTGGCCTTGATGATGCGCCGGTACCAGTTGACCATATCTTGGTCGTCGCGGTCCATAAAGTCGATCTTCACCCCTTTCACGCCCCATTGGTGATAGAGCGGGAAGGCCTCTTTGTACTGGTCGTTGTGGTTGGCATCCTCACAGCGAAGCCAGAGCCAGATGTCGACATTCTTGGCGTTGGCATAGCGGATGATCTCCGGCATATCGAGTTGCGGTGCCGGCTTGGTGATGTCGGCCGACGGAACGCAGTAGGGTCCGTACCAGGTCCAGTCGATAAGCATGTAGGGCCATCCTTCGGTGGCTGCCAGATCGATGTATTGCTTGATGACGTCCTGCTCCATCTTCACCTCGCCGCTCCACCAGTGATCCCATGCCGACATGCCCGGCTTGATCCAGGAGGTGTTTTGGAGGGCGCAGGCGGGGTTGAGCGAATGGATGATCTCGCTCTCGATGAACTTGCCGGGATGGTGGCCGGCCATGATCACACGCCACGACGAGGTGCACGACTCGGCAAAGCGGGCCTTGACGCCCTCTTCCGTCTCGCCCCAGATCGGGGTCAGCTTGGTGGAGAGCAGCTGGTAGCCGTCCTCGGCCTTGCCGTTTCTTCCGAGGTAGAAAGCGGGGAAGTTGTCGAGGTCGGCCTCCATCACGGCCATCCAGTTGTCGTCGTCGACGCGGATAAGACCCGGCAGACCGGCATGGATGGTGTCGGCGATGGCGGTGACGGGTGTCTCGACAAATTCGCCCTCCTGCGATGATTTATAGCTCTTTCCGTGCTGCTCGTAGGCGAAGTTGGGGATCCAAAGACGGGCCTCTTCGGGGACTCTATAGCCGGTCAGCTCGCGGGTGATCTGCCGGTTGCCCAAGAGGGGCACGCCATAGAGCGTATAACGGAAGGCCACGCCGTCGTTCATCACGCGGAAGGTGACGTCCATCCGGCGGTAGTCGCCCTCCTTCTCTTTCAGCCGGAGCGTGATCTCCTTGTAGGGGACCTTGCATTCGGCGTGTTTGTTCCGCACCACGGGGGTCCATGCCTCGATGCCCTCGACGGGCTTGGGGTCGTTCGTCACGGCGAAGTTGCCCGCCATCTCCTTCTCGCCTTTCAGCTCGAAGCCCATAGGCGAAGGGGCCACCAAGGTCTTGCCGTCGAGCGACAGACTGTAGTGGAGGGTTTGCCGGTTGGACACGGTGAGGTTCAGGTGCCCGTCGGGCGACGTGAGCCGGTAGTCCTGGGCAAAAAGGCCCGCGGAGAAGATCATGGACAGAAAAATCGTACTTGCTTTTCGGTTTGTCATGGAATACTGTTTTTCAATTAATTATTCGGTTCGGATGGGCAGCCATGGCACCATCTGCGTTTTCTATACGGAAAACCGTTCCGACAAAGGTATACAATCGCCCCGAAAACCCGGCTCCGTTCCGCCCGTTTCTCACCCGTCGCACTATTTTTTAACAAATCTTTTCAGTGATCGGC
>CAVJQR010000131.1:0-1274 GCA_963651605.1 Agathobaculum sp. | reverse complement strand
GCGGGGCAAGGCGGGAACTTGGTGTAATCCCATGGACCGACGAACCGACGCTATTTTGCCGGTTTATGGTAAAAGAGAGCCGACATATCGCCCATATGAAGAATTTCCATTATTTTTGTAGAACAAATGGCAAACCGTATGGCACGGTAAGCAGATTTATCGGAGCTCCTACGAACTGGCATTGTAATCACCGATTGTTGTAACTAAAACCTAATGGTAATGGCGAAAATAATTGTTAAGAATCAAACGGTAAAGACGCTGTCTAAAAATGGGGTCGATTATATCTGCATCACTGATATTGCTAAGCAAAAGAATGATGAAGACCCTAATGGAATCATTGGAAATTGGTTAAGGAACCGCAATACGATAGAGTTTTTAGGCATATGGGAAAGTCTGTATAATCCAAGTTTTAACCCCATCGAATTCGAGGGGTTTAGAAAAGAAGCGGGACTCAATGCTTTCACGATGTCACCCACCAAATGGGTAGAATCTACCAATGCCATCGGAATAATGGCAATGTCCGGGCGATATGGAGGAACCTACGCCATATCCGATATTGCATTTGAGTTTGCCTCATGGGTTTCTGTAGAATTCAAATTGTACCTTGTCCGTGAGTTCCAACGCCTCAAAGCAGAAGAACAGAAGCAGTTGTCCTGGTCGGCCAAACGCGAACTTTCCAAGATAAATTATCGTATTCACACGGATGCCATCAAGACCAATCTCATTCCGGCAGAGGTGACTCGCGAGCAGGCGGCCATGAAGTATGCCGACGAAGCAGACGTCCTCAATATGGCGATGTTCGGCATGACGGCAAAGCAATGGCGCGAGCAGAACCCGGAGAAGAAAGGCAACATCAGAGATTACGCCACCATCAACGAACTCATCTGCCTCTCGAACATGGAGAATCTCAACGCCGTATTCATCAATGACGGCATACCACAGTCGGAGCGGCTCATCAAACTCAACCAAATAGCCATCCAACAGATGAAGATTTTGGAAGACACCGGCGGAAGAAACCTTTTGAAGTAGAACGTCGCGACCTCCCACGACACTGTTTATGAAAAAGTGTCACTCCCGGTACTCCGTAGGGTTCATGCCGAGATTGTGCGCCACATAGCGGCTGAAGTAGGCAGGGGATGAGAAACCGAAGATGTCGGAAATCTGCACGAACGTGAGGCGTTTGTCGCGCAACAGACGTGAGATGTCCAGCGTGGTGTAGCGGTTTATCCAGAAGTTGGCAGCATAGCCGCTGGTCTTCTTCGATACCTCCGAGA
>CAVJQR010000130.1:0-8021 GCA_963651605.1 Agathobaculum sp. | reverse complement strand
GAGTTGTAGTGAGCGGCCGGAGCGTTGCACGAGTCGAGCGAAGCGAGCGGCTTGCAACGCGGACAGCGAACGAAAACTCTGGAGTAGCCAAGCAGGTTCAGCCCTTGACTTTTTGCTTCTTTTTGGTCAAGCAAAAAGAAGGAGGTCCAGCTGCATTCATGCAGCTCACGCAAAAAGGGAGAGAAAAAAAGATTATTTTTACCGGACTCCAATGTCTTTTACCTGACAAAATGGTGATTTTTAGCCATTGTAGGGATAGAAAAAAACTTGTACTTTTGCTAAAAAGAATGAATAATCATATCACGAAAACAGTCATGAAAATAGATCATATCGCTATCTGGGCAGAAGACATTGAGCTGCTTCGCACATTCTACATCACCTATTTTGGTATGCAAAGCGGGGAGAAATATACGAATCCGACGAAACATTTCACCTCCTATTTCCTTTCTTTTAATGGCGAGAGTACCCGTGTCGAATTGATGCATCGACCTGATATTCAAGATCCTGTAAGCCGTGGCAATCTGAAAGGGTTGGCCCATTTCTGCATAAGTGTAGGAAGTGAAGAAGCCGTGCGGGCGTTTACCGAACGGTTGCGGGCAGACGGCTACGCTATTTTGAGCGAACCGCGTACGACGGGCGACGGTTGTTATGAGAGTGCCGTAGCCGATCCGGAAGGAAATTATGTGGAGATCTCGGCTTGAAGAAAAAGTGCGTTTGAAATAAACGAAACCTTTGGAAAGAAGATCGGACAGCAAGAGGCAGTCGGGCATTGCAGACAACAATAACTGAAAATGAGGGAGTGAAATTCTTTTTACGAAGAAAAGAAATCACTACCTTTGCTTTTGTGTTGACCGTCGTAAAGAGATATTGAACCATGAACAGGGTAAGCCTCGGAAGGATAGTCGGCCGCTAATCGAAAATTAATACATTGAAAACTTACATTTAATTAGTATGAATCGAAAAGAATTTCTGCAGACATCTGCCGGTTTGATACCGCTATCGGTGTTGGGGCTCTCGAGTGTAGGAGCCACTCCCGCCTCTCATGGCACAGCTCCTTTGTATGCTACGGCGTCAGCCAACGAATCATCGACCGCATTGAAGTTCAATGCGAACGGAAAATTCAAGATTGTTCAGTTTACGGATGTGCATTGGGTCCCCTCGAAGAGCCAATCGGAGGTGGCAGCCGAGCGCATGGCCGAGGTATTGGATGCGGAAAATCCTGATCTGGTGATCTTTACCGGCGATGTGGTGTACGGTAGCCCAGCGAAAGAGGCTCTCGACAAAGCCTTTGCTCCCGTCCGTGCCCGCAAAATTCCATTTACATACACGTTTGGCAATCACGATGACGAGCAAGACATGACTCGCCGCGAGATATACGATTATACCCGCAAATGGGAGGGAAACCTTAGTGGTTCGGTCGAAGGGCTGAGCGGCGTTTCCAATTTCGTCATTCCGATCAAGAGTGCCGACGGCAAGAAAAATGCGTTTGCCCTCTATCATTTCGACAGTCATTCCTATCCGAAAGAGAAGAGTCTGGGCGATTACGACTGGATCAAGGCCGATCAGATCGAATGGTATCGCAAGCAATCGGAAGCCTTCAAGGCAGCCAATGGCAATGAACCGCTCACTTCTCTTTCGTTTTTCCACATTCCATTGCCTGAATACAACCAGGCGGCACAGTCGGAAGATGCCTTGTTGATAGGCATCCGTAAGGAAACTGCATGTGGGCCACGAATCAATTCGGGTCTCTTCTCGGCCATGATCGAGCAAGGCGACATGATGGGTGTCTTCGTAGGTCACGACCATGTCAACGATTATCTCACACGCTGGAAAGGAATTCTTCTCGGATACGGACGCTACACCGGCGGCAAGACCGTCTATTGCGACATACCGGGTGGCAACGGTGCCCGCATTATCGAACTGACGGAAGGCAAGCAGGAACTCGAAACATGGATTCGTCTGAAGGGGGGCAAGGTCATCGAACATGTCTACTATCCCAACGACTTCTCCAAAGATCCGTGGTAATGTCTCCATGTGATAAGGACAAAACAGAAAAAGTGCTAATTGAAAATAATAGAACATTAAACGTCTAATCAGAAAAAGAAAATGAACAACAAAGTCAAAACATGGAGTTTGGTGGTTGCTTCGTCGTTTTTGTTGGCCGCTTGTGCGCCGACATCGCAAAACGAAGCGACCACGCTTTCTCCGATTGAGTACGTGAATCCTTACATCGGTAACATCAGTCATTTGCTGGTGCCTACTTACCCGACGATTCACCTGCCCAACAGTATGATGCGTGTCTACCCTGAACGGGCCGACTATACGGGCGATCGTCTCGGCGGCCTGCCGTTGATCGTAACAAGCCATCGCCGCAATTCGTCGTTTAACCTTACTCCCTATCAAGGCGAAGAGAGCGGTTTGAAACCCGTCCTCCCGTTGAGTTACGACCAAGAACGCCTTCATCCGTACCGTTATCAAGTCTATTTGGACGAGGCTCAGATCGCTGTCGACTATGCACCGTCAGCTCAGAGCGCGGTCTATAGCATCGATTTCGAAAAGAGTGAGGCCCCTTCTTATTTAATATTCAACTCTCGAAACGGAGAGCTGAAGGTAGAGGGCAATGCCATCAGCGGTTACCAGCATATCGAAGCCGAGGAGAGCGATACGAAAGTATATATTTATGCTGAAATAGACCATACACCTGAAAAAGCAGGGGCTTTGGAAGATGGCACAATCACCGAACAAACAGCGACAGAGGGCGTGAATGCTGCCATCGCATTGCAGTTCCCCGCCAACGTTGGTAAGGTAGGTATCCGCTATGGCGTCTCTTATATTGATGCAGAGCAGGCCAAGAAAAATCTTGATCGCGAGATTGCTTCGTATGATGTTGAGGCAGTTGCCGAGGTGGCTCGCAAGACATGGAACGAAGCACTCGGCAAGATCGAAATCGAAGGTGGTACGGACGATGACAAAGAGGTGTTCTATACTTCGCTCTATCGTTGCTTCGAACGCCCTGTTTGTATCAGCGAAGACGGCCGATACTATAGTGCTTATGACGGAAAGATCCACGATGACGATGGCCAACCATTCTATGTGGACGATTGGATTTGGGATACTTATCGCGGAGCACACCCGTTGCGCTCGTTGCTGGCTGCCGATCGTGAAGGGAATATTCTCCACTCCTTCTTGTTGATGGCGCAGCAGATGGGTACGGGATGGATGCCTACCTTCCCTGAAGTGACCGGCGATTCTCGTCGCATGAACTCGAACCATGGCGTGGCTGCCGTGATCGATGCCTACCGCAAAGGGGTAAAAGGCTTCGATTTGGCTGAAGCTTACGAGGCTTGTCGCAAAGGTATCGAGGAAAAGACATTGATTCCGTGGTCGGGCAAGCCTTCCGGCTGGCTCGACGAGTTCTATGATGAGCATGGTTATATCCCGGCTTTGCGTCCGGGCGAGAAGGAAACGGTTCCGAACGTATCGGTTTGGGAGAAGCGTCAACCGGTGGCTGTTACCTTAGGTACGGCATACGACCAGTGGTGTTTGGGACAGATAGCGCAAGAATTGGGCAAGAAAGAGGCAGCCGATCACTATCTGAAATGCTCATACAACTATCGTAATCTGTTCAATCCTGAAACGCATTTCTTCCATCCCAAAGATAAAGACGGCAATTTCATTACACCAATAGACTATCGTAACGACGGCGGTTTGGGGGCTCGTGACTACTACGACGAGAACAATGCCTATGTTTATCGGTGGGATGTGCAGCACAATATCGGAGACTTGGTGACCTTGATTGGTGGTGGCGACCGCTTTGCCGCTGCTCTCGATTCGATGTTCAACACCCCGATGGGCATGTCGAAGTGGCAATTCTATTCAACTTTGCCTGATCATACAGGTAATGTCGGCATGTTCTCCATGGCCAACGAGCCGAGTATGCATGTGCCATACCTCTATAACTATGCGGGTAAGCCGTGGTTGACGCAGAAGCGTGTTCGCCAAATGCTCGACTATTGGTTCAGAAATGACTTGATGGGTGTGCCGGGCGACGAAGATGGTGGCGGATTGGCTGCATTCGTTGTCTTCAGTAAGTTGGGATTCTACCCTGTGACACCGGGCATGCCTATCTATAATATTGGTAGCCCTATCTTCACGCATATCAAGGTGACGCTCAGCAATGGCAAAGTGTTCGAAATCAAAGCCAACCATGCCTCGGCCGAAAACAAATATGTTCAATCGGCCAAACTCAACGGCAAAGAGCTGAATCAGGCTTGGTTTAACCATAGCGATATTGCCGAAGGCGGTGTGTTGGAGCTCGAAATGGGCCCGAAAGCCAACACCTCTTGGGGTATAGCAACGCCTCCACCATCAGCCGATCCGATGCCGAATTGATCGGTCGATGCATTGATATAACAGCCTGCCTGCACTCGATTGGAAAGAGTTCGGGCAGGCTTTTTTATGGGCATGAATAACCCCCCAAAAATTCATGGGCACCTTTTTGAAAAATCATGCCCATGATTTTCAAAATTCATGCCGACCTTTTTTCAAAATGTTCGGCATGAAAAAATGAATGGACCGGAACCTGACAAACGGACATGGATATGCTTGCGAAAAATCATGGATAGAAGACGGAGTAAAGTATTGTTTAGTGGCATACAAACCTTATCTTTGCATATGGAAAAAGAACCATACAAGGATGATGATGTCGCTTTAAAGCAAGCATCGGATGGCTTGGTTTCATTGATTAAAGGTGGGTTCTAAAAATTACCACCGTACTATTAATAATAAAAATTATGGGTTACGTTTTGCCATCTTGCGGTCTCTTTTCGGCCCAATTTGTCTGTTCGCGCAGTCGTATAGCCCGCTATACTCCTTTGCTCTCAGATAAATTGTTCTCGAAAACAGCCTCGCAATCCGGCAAAGCTAATTTTTAGAACCCACCTAAATCAATTAAAAGAATAGAGAACTATGGATGAAAAATTAATCACCGTCACCGGAAGTGGCACTATTCATGTGGTGCCCGATGTCACACGTCTCGAATTATCGTTGGAAAGTCTTCATGATACCTATGAAGAGGCTTATGAGCAGGCGAAAAGTGATACTGACAAGCTGAAGAAAATCATGGAGAAACTGAAACTCCCCGTCGCACTCCCCAAGACAAAAAGCTTGGATATTGACAAGAAAACCAAAAATGAATATGACGATCATGGCCATTTCGTGGATGAAACATTCGTGGGCTTTGAACTGTCTCATATGATAAAAATAGATTTGGGTATGGACAATGTGCTGCTTAACAAGTTGGTGCATCTGATCGGAGAGCGATTGAAGCAGGCGGAAATCAGTATCGGATATACCGTGAAGGACCCACGTCCGTCGCAGTTGAAGATGTTGGAGCGGGCTGTTAAAGACGCCAAAGAGAAAGCGACCATCATGGCAAAAGCCTGTGGGTGCAAGTTGGGGCTCGTAAAAAGCATCAATTATTCTACACATGAAGTCCATATCTATTCGCAAGCTCGAAATATTCATGATGCCGACGAGGCAATGTGTTGCGAAATGTGTGCGCTCGATATTGTGCCTGAAGACTTGGCCGTCTCTGATAGTGTGACGGTTGTTTGGTATTTGTCCAATGGTTCGAAAAAAGAGAAGAGCGACTTATGAAACGTTCCGGTTATGAAATCATCGAGGAAAACGGATTGTTTGGACTGGCCGATTCCAATGGCAAGAGGGTGGTGCCGTGTGTCTATGACAAAATACCGGACTATGACGACGATGGCTATATCCGTTTGCTGAAAGGCGAGGTGTATAGTACCATCACAATCGACGGCAAGGAGGCCATTCCTTTGTCGAAGGGCTTGACACATCTCGGCGTGTTCTATGGCGGTACTGCCCGAGCCCGGAGAGGAGAGTGCTGGGGGCTTGTCGATGAGGTGGGAGATGCTGTCACGGATTTCTGCTATACCCAAATCAGTGCTCACCGTAAAAATGGCTATTTTGCCATTGACAAGGACGGAATACGCGGATGGTTGTTGGAAGATGGCACATTTTCTCCCTTCGAGAAGCAGAGCGGCGGAGGAGGAAAAAAGTCGAAATTCCAGGATGTAAGAGTGTTTCATAATGGAATTGCCCCGGCTTATACATGGGATGAGCAGTGGGTTTTCGTAGACGAGCAGTTGAATCGTGTCAATGATATAAAGTATAGATGGTTGGATCCTGTACTTCGGAATGGAATTTATTCCATCTTCAAGCAAGAAGGGCTGAACCATTATTATGGAGCTGCGTTCTATGACGGCAGGCCATTGGTGGACATTTGGTTCGACTCTCCTATACATTTTGAAAATGGTGTGGCTGTTTGCTGTAAAAAACGGCTGGATGCTAACGGCAAAGAGATAAGTATCCCCTATAACGGCCAGCCACTTTGCGACTATGGAGTGCTGCAAAGCAATGGAGAATGGCTCTTCCCTATGGAATATACCGATTTGCATTGGAACGATTACGAAGAAAAAGATTGTTGGTTTGCCGAGGACGACAAAGCTTGTTATCTGCTTTTTCCGGATGGAAGCCGTAAGATTTACGACAAAATCAGGGCAATCAGGCGCGGCTCTTTGCTGCCATACATACCGAAGAGTGAAATGAAAAATGAGATAACCGAGTGGGAACTACAAAACACCTATAAGCCCCAAATTGTTGACGAAAAGCATTTAAGACTATTCAACACACGAGACTTTGGACAGTCTGTGATTAATTTTAGGGAGAAATATGGATATTATTCCTCTTTGCGTATCTTCTATCGTGATACGGATGCCGTGTTCGATGGGGCATATTATCGGGAAGGGACGGTTGTTCGTGCCGGTGATTTTCTGGAAGCTACGGATAAATTGTTGCGCCCCGTCCACAAGACGCGCTTTATGATTGCCATTCCCTACCTCTTTTCTATAGAGAATTTTATGGCATCAAGCCGGGCATCGGTCAATCCATTCCCCTTCAAGGAGTATATCATTCACAACAATACCTATTTTGTTGTGTTGGATAGCTATACTTATTCCGGAAAAAGACAAATACTCCTCTTGATGATCCCTCACGGCGCCTTCTTGCTGGGGAACAAGCATGGCTACAATTGGAAAAAGCTTGGAGAAATATGCAAATATGATGGTATGCCATTGATAACGTTCTCAAGATATAATTTCCGACAATGTATGTCCCGACCGGCTCATG
Organism: Agathobaculum sp.; assembly: GCA_963651605.1. Lineage (GTDB taxonomy): Bacteria > Bacteroidota > Bacteroidia > Bacteroidales > Tannerellaceae > Parabacteroides. Next base: position 809 of record CAVJQR010000130.1, on the reverse strand, counting down.
GCCATTCATTGTCGAAAGAGTGGGTGAGAGCTATGCATCAACCTATCGGACTGAAAGAATCCATGAAGCCGGTCTCGCTTGTTCGGGATGAGCAATCGCGGCTCCGATTGCCGAAAGGGAAAGAGTATGCCGAGTTGGCTTTTGCGGAAGAGTACGGCAGCCATTCCTGTGATTATGATTATGTATGGTATGACTCTCGCTATATATTGAGACAAGATAATCCCATAAGAGTGGTCGTCGGCGACATTACCCGGCTACGGGTAGATGCCATTGTCAACGCAGCCAATAGGTCATTGCTTGGCGGAGGAGGAGTAGACGGAGCCATTCACCGCGCAGCCGGGCGAAAACTTTTGGAAGAATGCAAAAAGTTGTACGGCTGTCAGACGGGAGAAAGCAAGCTGACGGATGCCTATCAGCTGCCCTGCAAGAAAATAATTCATACCGTAGGGCCGAGATGGCACGGAGGAGATCGGGACGAGGACAGGCTGTTGTATTCGTGCTACCGCACAGCTTTCGACTTGGCCATCCGGAATAATCTAAAGAGCATTGCTTTCCCTTGTATCAGCACGGGGGTCTATCATTTCCCCTTTGAACGGGCAGCCAAGATTGCGATTGCAGTGATAAAAGAGTATCTTCAGGAAGAGAAATACGGCGGTGAGATCATCATCTGCTGTTTTCGGGATGAAGATGCAGCAACATATCGAAATCTTTTAGCCGGGGAGAAATGCTTTCAAGATTAGTATAGGTAGCCCCAAAAAATTCATGGGCACCTTTTTGAAAAATCATGCCCATGATTTTCAAAATTCATG